>JBPCNQ010000261.1:0-6494 GCA_051001095.1 Thermoleophilaceae bacterium | reverse complement strand
CCTTCGAGGCCGAGGGCAATGGCCTGGAGAGCCTGGACGCCTACACCGAGGACTCCGGCGAGGGACGCTGGACCATCGAGGACGCCATGGCCAAGGACGTGCCCACCCCGGTGATCACCGCCTCGCTGCACGCGCGCTTCTACTCGCGCGGGAACGGCGATTTCACACACCGGATGCTCTCGGCGTTGCGCAACCAGTTTGGCGGCCACTCCATGCGCACCCGGGCCGAGCAGGCCTCCGATCCGGCAGACGTCTGATTGATGGCCACCGAAGCGGGGCACGCCCAGGAGGAGCAGCCAAATCCCCTGGCCGAGGGCCTCGAGCGGCTGCCTGTGCACCCGACCACCCTGACGATCTTCGGCGCGACCGGAGACCTGTCCAAGCGCAAGCTGCTTCCCGCGCTCTACAACCTGGCCCACGAGGGGGCGCTGCCCGAGCGCTTCAACCTGATCGGCTCCTCGCGCAGCGAGCTGTCCGACGACGACTTCCGCGAGCTCGCCGTCGACTCCATTCGTGAGTTCTCGCGCCGCAAGCCCGACGAAAAGGTGATGGAAGTCCTGCTGGCCGACGTGCGCTACGTGTCGGGGGCGTTCGATCAGGACGACGTCTACGAGCAGCTCAAGGAGGCCACGCAGAGGTTCGACGAGAAGGCGGAGATCGTCTTCAACCGCGTCTACTACCTCTCGACCGCGCCCAGCTTCTTCCCGGTGATCGTGGGCCGGCTCGGCGAGCACGGGCTTGACCACCACGACGACTCCGAGGTGCGGGTGGTGATCGAGAAGCCGATCGGGCGCAACCTGGCCGAGGCAAAGGAGCTCAACCAGGCGGTCCTGGGCGTGATGGAGGAGGACCAGGTCTTCCGGATCGACCACTATCTGGGAAAGGAGACGGTCCAGAACATGCTGGCGTTTAGGTTCGCCAACGGCCTGTTCGAGCCGATCTGGAACCGCAACTACGTCGACAACGTCCAGATCACCTCGGCCGAGGACATCGGGATCGGCAGCCGGGCCGGCTACTACGACGCCTCGGGAGCGCTGCGCGACCTCGTCCAGAACCACATGCTCCAGCTGCTCTGCCTGCTGTGCATGGAGCCGCCCGTGAACTTCTTCGCCGACGAGGTCAGAGACGAGAAGGTAAAGGTGCTGCACGCCATCCACCCGGCCACGCCGGAGGAGGTGCCCGGCATCACCGTGCGGGCGCAGTACACCGGTGACGTGGTGGCCGGCGAGCAGGTCAGGGGCTACAGGCAGGAGGAGGACGTGCCCGAGGACTCCACCACCGAGACCTACGTGGCCATGCGCCTGGAGGTGGACAACTGGCGCTGGGCCGGCGTGCCGATCTACCTGCGCACGGGCAAGCGGCTGAGGCGCAAGGTCACCGAGATCGCCGTGACGCTCAAGCCGGTGCCCCACCTGGCCTTCCGCGAGGAGGGGTCGGTCGGCGTGCAGCCCAACCAGATCGTCCTGGCCATGCAGCCCAACGAAGGCGTCTCGATCTCGCTGGGTGCCAAGATCCCCGGGAGCCGCATGCGGATCCGGCCGGTGAACATGGAGTTCCTCTACGGCACGGCGTTCATGTCGCAGTCCCCTGAGGCCTACGAGCGGTTGATCATGGACGCGATGCGCGGCGAGGCGACGCTGTTCACGCGCGACGACGAGGTCGAGGCCCAGTGGGCCATCTGCGATCCGATTCTCGAGGCCTGGGAGGCCGACGACGCCCCGGTGCACGAGTATCCGGCGGGCTCGGACGGGCCGGCCGAGGCCGAGAAGCTGCTGCGACCCGGCGAGCGCTGGCGCTCGATCTGATGCCCGTCTCGTCGAGGGTCTCATGAGCTCCAGCGACGACGCCTGGTCCGAGCAGGACACCACCCCGGCGAGGATCGCCGCCGCGTTACGCGAGCTGCTCAAGCAGCGCCACGCCGAGACCGAGGCCTTCGTGCCGGCGCGGGTGCTGAACCTGGTGGTGATCGTCGAGCGCGAGTGGCGCGGCGAGATCCAGGACCGGCTGGACAAGGTGGGCTCCTACCACGCCTCGCGGACCATCCTGTGCAGCGTCGAGGAGGGCCGGACGACGATGGATGGCTGGGCCTCCATGACCGCGGAGGAGGACCTCTCCGAGGGCGAGCCGGCCGTGGCCCGCGAGCAGGTTGTGATCGACATGGGCCCCCGCCACCTCGAGAGCCTGGACACGATCATCGACCCCCTGATCGTCACCGATCTGGCCACGCTGGTGTGGGCGCCCCACGGCCATCGCGACGGGGTCGACGCCTGCAGCCGGCTGGCCCAGATCGTGCTGTTCGACTCCGTGGACGTGGGGGACCCGTTCGCCGCGGTGCAGCGCTCGCGAGAACTGGCCGAGGATCACTACGTGGTGGACCTGGCCTGGCTTCGCTCCACGCCCTGGCGCGAGCGGGTGGCGTCGACGTTTCACCCCCGGCAGTGGCGCTCGGAGCTGCTCGGCATCAACTCGGTGGCCGTGCGCCACCACCCGGACTCGAGGATCGCTGGGTTGCTGCTGTTCGGCTGGCTGGCCTCGCGCCTGGGCTGGCAGCCCGGGAGGATCACCGCCCACGGGGGCACGATGCGCGGAAGCGCCAAGGCCCACCGCCAGGAGGTCACGCTCGAGCTGGACCCGGACCCGACGATGATCGCTCCCGGGCTGTCCGGGATCACGATCGAGACGGCCTCGGGACTGAGCATGGCTCTGGACCGGGGCCCTGGCGGGCTGACTGCCCGCCGGCACACGCGCGACGGCAACGAGCAGACGTGGACGGTCATGGGCGCCTCGCGGGGGGAGGCCGGGGTCCTCGGTGAGGGCATCCGCCAGGCGCTGCTGCGCGACCACACCTACGCCCCGGCGCTGGATGCGGCGGGGGAGATGGTCGCTTGACGCCGAAGGTGGGGTGGGATGTCTGACCGCGAGATCGTGAGGGTCGACGACGTGGCCGAAGCGGCCGCGGAGCGGATCGCCGCGCGTGTGCGGGCCGGGGGCTCCATCACGTTGTCGGGCGGCTCCACGCCGCGGGCAGCACCAGAGAACGTGGCGCAGATCGACCTGGACTGGTCCGGGACGTCGATCTGGTTTGGCGACGATCGCGCCGTCGGCCCCGATCACGAGCACTCCAACTTCAGGATGGCCAAGGAGAGCCTGCTGGACCACATCGAGGGCCCGATGCCCGAGGTGCACCGCATCCGCGGCGAGCTGGGCGCCGACGAGGCGGCAGCCGCCTACGAGGCCGAGCTGCGGCAATCCTTCGGCTCGGACGGTCCACCGGCCTTCGACCTGCTTCTGCTTGGCATCGGACCCGGCGGGCACACGGCATTTCTGTTCCCCCGTGACGCGGCGCTTTCGGAGCGCCGGCGGCTGGCCACCGGGGTCCCCGTGCCGGGCATGGCCCTCCTCGTTCCGCGCGTGACCCTTACTCTTCCCGTTCTCGATGCGGCTCATGAGGTGGTCTTCCTGATTTCCGGAGCGGACAAGGCAGAGGCGGCGGCCCGCGCGTTCGCCGACGCCCCGAGTCCCGACGCGCCCGCCGGCCTGGTATGTCCCGACCCCGGCGCGCTGACGGTCCTGATCGACGACGCGGCGGCCTCACAGCTTGGAGCCGGCGGTTGAGGAGCCTGGCACCAGACAATGTGGTCGGATCGAGCCCCTTTCCACCGATCGCCGACTACGGCTTCCTGTCGGATTGCGAGACCACCGCGCTGGTCGCCCCCGACGGCAACGTCGAGTGGATGTGCCTCCCGCGGATGGACTCGCCATCGGTCTTCGGGGCGATCCTCGACCGCGACGCCGGGGGCTTCAAGCTCGGCCCCGCCGACGTCGCGGTGCCCGCGGCCCGTCGCTACCTGCCGGGGACGATGGTGCTGGAGACCTCCTGGGGGACCCGGGGCGGCTGGCTCATCGTGCGCGACGTGCTGCTGATCGGCCCCTGGCACCACGAGAACGAGCGCTCGACCACCCACCGGCGCTCGCCCACCGACTACGACGCCGATCACGTGCTGCTGCGCCTGGTTCGCTGCGTGAACGGCGAGGTGCAGCTCAACCTCGACTGCGAGCCGAGGTTCGACTACGGGCGCGAGTCCGCCACCTGGGAGTACTCGGGCTCGGGGTACCACGAGGCCGTGGGACGCGCCGAGGGCTCCGACATCGAGCTGTGCCTGACTACTGACATGAACCTGGGGATCGAGGGCCCGCGCACCACGGGGCGGACGATGATGCACGAGGGCGACACCCTGTTCGCCGCCCTCTCGTGGTCCGAGCATGCCCCGCCCAAGAGCTACGACGAGGCCTATGACCGGTTGACCCTGACGGCCCACCACTGGCAGCACTGGCTGAACCATGGCGAGTTTCCAGACCACCCATGGCGGACTTTCCTGCAGCGCAGCGCCCTGACGCTGAAGGGGCTGTCCTACGCGCCCACGGGAGCCATCATGGCGGCGGCCACCACCTCGCTGCCCGAGACACCGGGGGGCGAGCGCAACTGGGACTACCGCTACACGTGGATCCGGGACTCCACGTTCACCCTGTGGGGGCTGTACACGCTGGGCTTTGACTGGGAGGCCAACGACTTCTTCTACTTCCTGGCCGACGTGGCCGAGGCGGAGGAGGGGCGGCTGCAGGTCATGTACGGCATCGACGGCGAGTCGGAGCTGGAGGAGGAGGTGCTCGACCACATGACCGGCTACGAGGGTGCACGGCCGGTGCGCGTGGGCAACGGCGCCTACAACCAGGAGCAGCACGACGTGTGGGGCGCCGTGCTCGACTCGATGTACCTGCACACCAAGTCGCGCGACCACCTGCCCGAGCGAATCTGGCCGATCATGAAGAAGCAGGTCACCGACGCGCTGGGCAACTGGCGCGACACGGATCGCGGCATCTGGGAGAGCCGCGGCGAGCCCAAGCACTTCACCTCCTCCAAGCTGATGTGCTGGGTGGCGGCCGACCGCGGGGCCCGGCTGGCCGAGATCCGCGAGGAGTCCGAGCAGGCCGAGGAATGGCAGAAGGCGGCCGACGAGATCAAGGAGGACATCTGCGAGAACGCGCTGGACGACCGCGGGGTGTTCTGCCAGCACTACGACACCGACGAGCTGGACGCCTCGGTGCTGCTGATGCCCCTGGTGCGCTTCCTGCCCCCCGACGACGAGCGGATCGTAAAGACGGTGCTGGCCATCGCCGACGAGCTGACCTCGGAGGGGCTGGTCATGCGCTACCGCGTGGACGCCACCGACGACGGCCTCAGCGGCGAGGAGGGCAGCTTCACCATCTGCTCGTTCTGGCTGGTCGCCGCCCTGGTGGAGATCGGCGAGCTCACTCGCGGGCGGGTGCTGTGCGAGCGGCTGCTGTCCTTTGCCTCCTCGCTGCAGCTGTACGCCGAGGAGATCGACCCGCTGTCGGGCCGCCACCTGGGCAACTTCCCGCAGGCCTTCACCCACCTGGCTCAGATCAACGCCGTGATGCACGTGATCAGAGCCGATCAGGACCTCGAGCAGAGCGCGTTCGAACGGGAGCTCCAGCAGACCCGTCACGGCCGCTGATGGCCGAGTCCGAACCGGCCAAGGCGCACCGAAGGACCTGGAGGTGTGCGAGCTGCGGCCCTAGAGGCCGAGGCGGGCGTCGACCACCATGGCCGCGAACAGCAGCGCCAGGTAGGCCAGCGAGAACAGGTAGAGCCACAGTGCCGAGTGGCGGTCGGCGCGGCGGTAGAGGCGTACGGCCCCGCCGATGAACACCGCGCCCAGCGACATCGAGGCCACCAGGTACTCCACGCCGAAGCCGCCGGCGCAGAAGGGCAGCTGGGTGACCGCGTAGAGCAGCACGGAGTAGACGAGGATCTGGCGGCGGGTGTCGGCTTCGCCGCGGACGACGGGGAGCATGGGCACTCCGACCTTGGCGTACTCGTCCTTCATCAGCAGCGACAGCGCCCAGAAGTGGGGCGGGGTCCAGTAGAAGACGATCGCGAACAGGTAGACGGCCGTCCAGCTCAGCGAGCCGGTGGCCGCGGCCCAGCCCACCAGCGGTGGCACGGCTCCGGCCGCGCCACCGATCACGATGTTCTGGGGCGTGGTGCGCTTGAGCCACATCGTATAGACCAGCGTGTAGCCCAAGAAGCCGGAGAAGGAGAGGGCGGCGGCCAGGGGGTTGACGAAGGCGGCGAGCACCACGATGGCCAGGGCGGCCAGCACCAGGCCGTAGACCAGCGCCGCCCGCGGCGATACCCGGCCCGCGGGCACGGGCCGGTCGGCGGTGCGGGCCATCGCCGCGTCGATGTCGCGGTCATAGAAGTGGTTCACGGCGCCGGCGCCCCCGGCCGACAGGTACCCGCCCACGCACGTCAGGGCCACGAGTGAGACTGACGGGTCGCTGGCCACGTACATGGTCGTGACCGTGGTGAAGATCAGCAGCGACTGGACCTTCGGCTTGGTCATCTCCACGTAGTCAGAGACGACCGGGCGGACGCCGGAGGCAAGGCCGGGAGCCGACCCGGCGGAGCG
>JBPCNQ010000260.1:0-2563 GCA_051001095.1 Thermoleophilaceae bacterium | reverse complement strand
CGGGTGGCCAACCGCCTTCTGGCCGCAGAGCTTCGCCGGCGCTCCGGCGTCGTGCTGCGAGACCTGGGTCCCATGCGCGCCGCACCCCGTGAGTCGCTGCTGGCGCTGGGGATGCGTGACCGCCGCTTCGGATGGCCGCTGGAGATGGTGCTGCTGGCGGCCGGCGCTCATTGGCGCATCCGAGAGGTCCCCGTGGGCTACCGCGCCCGCTCGGGCAAGTCCAAGATCACGGGCACGGTGCGCGGAACGGCCCGGACGGTGCGCGACATGGCGGGGGCGCTGCGGTGATCGACGCGACCCTCCTGGTGATAGCCAAGGCGCCGGTGGCGGGACGGGTCAAGACGCGGCTGTGCCCGCCGTGCACGCCCACCCAGGCGGCGGCGATCGCCCAAGCGGCCCTGCGCGACACGTTCGCCGCGGTGGCCGACACGCCCGTCATGCGACGGTTGGTGGTGCTCGACGGCGACCCTCCCGGCTGGCTCCCGGCCGGCTTGGAGCTCGAGACCCAGCGTGGCGACGGGCTGGCCGAGCGGCTGGCCGCCGCCTTTGAGGGCTGCGCCGGGCCCGCCTTCCTCGTGGGGATGGACACTCCCCAGGTCACTCCCGCGCTGCTCACCGATGCCCTGCGCCGGCTGACCGCAGGCGGCGCCGACGCGGTCCTGGGACCGACACGGGACGGCGGCTACTGGGGGATAGGGCTGCGCCGGCGCGCACCCGAGGTGTTCACCGGAGTGCCCATGTCGACCCCCAGGACGCTCGCCGCGCAGACCGCCCGGCTGGCCGAGGCCGGCCTGCGCCCTCAGACGCTCGAGACCCTCGAGGACGTGGACACGATCGAGGACGCGCTCCGGGTGGCGGCCACGGCGCCCACCACGCGCTTCGCGGCTGCTCTGAGTGAGTCAGGTCACGTGGCCGATGGCCAGCAGCCCGTGCCCGAAGCCGCCGCCTGATCCCGCCTCCAGGCTCCAGATCTCCCGCGCGAGCGCGGCGCCCGACCCGCCGTGGGTGCGCACGAGCGCGTGACGGCGAGCGGCCAGATCCTGGTGCACCGCCGCGACGGGGCTCGCGGGTAGCGGTGGCAGGGCCCTGGTCAGAGCCGGGCCGGGCGGACCACCGGCCAGCAGGTCGCCGAGCGCACCGCGCAGCGGCGGCAGCGCGGGCCAGTAGCGGCTCTCGTCGAGCTTGGGACCGGCTTGCGCCGACCGGTCCTGATAGCTCGCGACCCGGATGCCGGCCGACTCGAGCACCGAGCCCAGCTCCGGCGGGCTCCAGGGGTGCACTTCCACGTCGGCTCCCAGGAGGTAGGGCAGGATTCGCTCGCGACCGGGCCGGGTGTCCCACAGCCGCGGCCACTCCAGCGAGAAGAGGCCCAGCGCCTCGACCGCGACGATCGCGCCGGGCCGCGCATGGCGCGAGATCGCTGACAGGAGCCGGTGAAGCTCGGCTGGGCTCAGGTGCGAGGCCAGCCCGAAGGCCGCCAGGTACAGGTCGAAGGGCCGGGCGCCGACGGGGCCCAGGCCGCCGCGCAGGTCGTGCACCACGTGAGAGCCCGGGGCAGCCGTCGCCGGGGGACGGAAGTCGACTCCGGTGTAGTCGCTCATGTCGCTGCCTGCGAGCAGGGTCCCGAGGCCGCCGCCGGACCCGAGGTCGAGGACGCGGCCACCCGGGGCACGGGCCACCAGGGCACGGGCCGTGCGGGCCAGCTGGGCCGCCTCGAGCTGCTCGCGAACCGCGTCGTCCGGTGCCGGCGCGTAGGCCCCGGGGAGTTGACCGGCTTCCATGGCCACCCAAGCTATATGCCTTTCCGATGCCCGTTTCACGGCCCGGCCCCGACGCGTAAGAAAGCCGAAAGCTCCCTGATGTCCCATGTCCCCATGACCGTTTCACTCTGCACCGCCACGCTCGCCCTTGCTCTGGGCCTCGCCGCGTGCGGCGGATCCTCGAGCGATCTGGTCCCCGCCGCCGAGCCGGCCAAGTCGCCTCCACCGGCGGACAGGGCCGAGGGCCGGGTGGTGGCGGTGGGCCACAAGCCGGAGGGGCTGGTCGCCGACGGGCGCACCCGGCTGCTCGCGGTGGGCCTGACCAACCCCGACCGGCTCGCCCTGGTGGACATGGACTCCGGCCGCGTCGTTCGCCGCGTGGCGCTGCCCGAGGCGCCGCGCCACCTGGCCCTAGCCGGGCCGGGCGGTCCCGTGCTGGTGCCGGCGGAGAAGTCGAACGAGCTGGTGGAGGTCTCGCTGCCCTCGGGGCGCAAGCGGGTAACGCGGGTGGGGCGCCAGCCCCACGACGCCGCCTCGGACGGGAGGGGCGCGGTGTTCGTGGGCAACGAGGGCGGCGACTCGGTGTCGGTGGTCCGCGGGGGCCGGCAGGTGCGCAGGGTCAAGGCCCCGGTCCAGCCGGGCGGGGTGGTCACCTCCACCGACGGCCGGCTCGTCGCCGCGGTCGGGGTGAGCGAGCGGGCGCTGGAGCTCTACGACGCCGGCAGTCTGCGTTCGCGGGGCAAGATCGACGTGGGCGTGGGGCCGACGCACGTCGCGGCCCGCGGCCGGCGCTTCTTCGTCGT
>JBPCNQ010000259.1:0-5271 GCA_051001095.1 Thermoleophilaceae bacterium | reverse complement strand
GGTCGAGGTCACGTGCAGGTCGCCGGGCCCGAGGGCCACGGTCGGGTTCACGCCCACCAGCGGCAGGCCGGCGGCGGCCAGGCGCATCGCCTGACCCTCCGCCTCGTGCACGGAGGTCACGTAGGGGATGCCCAGGTCCGCCGCGGTGAAGAGCTGGCTCTCGTCGGCGGTCGAGCCGTGGCGCGCCGGGCCCAGGGCGGCCGCGCTCGAGGTGAAGACCACGCGCTCGACCTCCGCCCGCAGGCACTCCTCGAGCACCATCCGCGCTCCTCCCACGTTCACGTCGAACATGCGCTCGCCGTCGTCGGGACGCATCGAGGTCATGCCCGCCGCGTGAAAGACGCGGTCGACGCCCTTCAAGGCCGAGCGCACCGCTTGTCGGTCCAGCACGTCGCAGTTCACCAGCTCCAGGTCCAGGTCCTCGATCAGCCGGATGTCCGAGCCGCCGCGGAGGGTGACCCGCACGTCGTCCCCGCGTCGGCTCAGGGCGCGCGCCAGGTGCGCGCCGATAAAGCCCGTGGCCCCCGTGAGCAGCGTCCGCGCCATAAGCGCGAAGTATGCCCACGGGGCGAAAGAGGCGGCGAACGCGTCCTGAAGCAGACCCCCGATAACGTCCCCGCGCATGCCGCCCGTCGCCGTGGTCGCGGACACGACCTGCTACCTGCCGCCGGAGCGAATCCAGCGCCACTCGATAAAGGTCGTCTCCCTCTACGTGGCGTTCGGTCCCGAGCGCATCGAGCGCGAGGATCAGATCACCGACTACGACGCCTTCTTCGAGGAGCTTCGAGGGGCCAGTTCGCTGCCGGGCACCTCCCAGCCCTCGGTCGGCGACTTCGTGAACGCCTACGAGCCGCTGCTGGCCGAAGGCAGGGACATCGCCTCGGTGCATATCTCCGAGGCCCTGTCGGGCACCGCCCAGTCCGCGCGCCAGGCCGCAGAGCAACTTGAGCGCGAGGGCAAGGGGGGCGAGCGGATCCGGGTGCTGGACTCCCGCACCGCCGCCGGCGGCACCGGCTTGATGGTGCTCGCCGCGGTGGGCGCCGCAGAGACCGGAGGCGATCTGGACGCGGTGCAGGCCAACATGGACCGCGCCCGGGCGGCCTTCCAGATGTGGTTCGCCCTCGACACGCTGGAGTTCCTGCGCCGAAGCGGGCGGATAGGGGCGGCCAGCGCCTGGATCGGCTCGACCCTGCGGGTGAAGCCGATCCTCACCGTGGAGAGCGAGCTCCGCCCGATCGAGAGAGTGCGCACCAGCAGGCGCGCTTTCGAGCGGATGGTGGACTACGCGCGCGAGCGCCACGAGTCGGGCATGGACGGGTGGGTGGTGCAGCACATCGCGGCACCCGACCAGGCCAAGGCGCTGATCGAGCGCTGCCACGAGGTGTTCGACTGTGACCCGGTGTTCGTGAGCGAGGTGGGGCCGGTTCTTTCCGTGCACGCCGGGCCGGGCATGCTCGGCGTGGGGTCTGTCCCGCGCGATCTCGTGCCCTAGCCGCCGGCGAGGCTCTGACCCGGGGCCGTCCGGCCAGCGACGGAGAATCGACGGCCCAATGGGTGGCAACGAGATCCCCACGCCGCGCGCGGTAGCCCGCACGGTGCTGATCGCCGTCCTGGTGATCGTCTCGCTCTACGTGCTCTATCTCCTGCGCAAGCCGATCGGCTGGCTGCTGATCGCCGCCTTCCTCGCCATCGCGCTCTCGGGACCGGTCGACCTCCTCCACCGCCGCATGCGGCGTGGGGCGGCCATCACCATCGTCTATGTCGGACTTCTGCTGGTGCCGGTAGCCATCGGCGCGGTGGTTCTTCCCCCGATCGTCAACGGCGTCGACGAACTGGCCCGCGACGCCCCGACCTACGCGAACGATGTGTCCGACTTCGTCCAGGGCAACGGGCGCCTGCGAAACCTCAACGAGGACTACAACGTGACCGACAACCTCGAGCAGGAGGCCGGCAAGCTGCCGGGGCGCCTGGGCAACGCCGCCAGCGTGCTGAGCGACGTGGGTCTCGGGATCGTCAACTCGGTCTTCGCGCTCGTCACGATCCTGATTCTCACGGCCTTCATGCTCGGGAGCGGGTGGGGCTGGATCCGCGCCGGCCTGCGCTACCTGCCCGAGGAGCGCGCGCGCCGGATCCAGCGCGTGCTACAGCGGTCGGCCGGCGCCGTGGGCAGCTACGTGGCCGGCGCGCTCTTCCAAGCCCTCGTCGCCGGCGTCCTCTCCTTCGCCGTGCTGACGATCCTGGGTATTCCCTTCGCCGCCCCGCTCGCCGTGCTCATCTTCTTCGTGGACCTGATCCCGTTGGTCGGTGCGACCGTCGGAGCGGTGATCGTCGGGGTCGTGACCGTGTTCAGCGACTTCCCGGTCGACACCATCGTCTGGGTCGTGTGGGCCATCGTCTATCAGCAGATCGAGAACAACCTGATCCAGCCGCAGATCCAGAAGCGCGCGGTGGACATCAACCCGTTCCTGGTGATCGTGTCCGTGCTGTTCGGAGGCACGCTGCTCGGCGTGGTCGGCGCACTCGTGGCAGTGCCGGCGGCTGCGTCGATCCAGATCGCCCTGCGCGAGTACGCGGACCTGCGCGGGATCGGGCCGCGGACAGAGGAGCCGTCGACAACGGAGCCCCCCGCGCCGGCCCCCGAGCCCGCCTAGGCGTCCGGCGGCGGCGGCGGCTGACGGGCGGGCGGGCGGTCAGCCGCGCCGGCGGCGGAAGAGCGAAACGGTGGCTGCGATGCCGCCGCCCAGCACGAAGCCGGCCACCGCCGCCGTGGCCAGGGCGGCGTCGCGGTTCTCGACCAGCTGGCGGCGCCAGTTCGTCAGCTCATTGACCTTGGAGCGCAGATCGTTGACCGAGAAGGTCAGATCCTGCCGGGTCGCCTCGATGGAGGAGCGGATCTGGTCGGGCGTGCGGTTGGCGGGTAGGTCCGCCATCTAGTGCTCCCTCACTAGGGCGCGCCCTCGGCGTTCTTGTCGCGGTCCAGGGAGCGCCGAAGCTGATCGCGCTCGACATTCTGGCCCTCCAGGCTCGCCCGGTTGATCCTGGCCTCCTCGATCGCCAGGTCCGGCGTGGGAGGACCGCCCGAGAGCCATTTCTTGGCCAGCAGGCCGGCGACCACCCCCAGGATGAGGAGGATCACCGTGGTGGTCAAGAAGCCGAGCCATAGCGCGCTGGTGACGTCGAAGAGGTCGTTGAAGAACCACGACAGCGTCTCCAGGAACATGACCAGGGCGAAGATGGCAAAGACGCCCGCGGCGGCACCCACGGCCGCGCCCTTGCCGAGCGTCTTGACCTTGGTGGTGACCTCCGCCTTGGCCAGCTCGATCTCCTCGCGAACGAGGAGCGAGGCCTTCTCGGACACATCGGCGACGACATCTCCGAGGGTCTTGTCCGCGTCGTTGGGCGGCGTCACCGGTTTCCCAGCCAATGGAGCAGGCCGGCCAGCGCCAGGCCTCCGGCGAAGGCGGCGCCCACGAGCACCTCGGGGCGCTCGTCTATCAGGCTGTCGGGGCCGCCGGCGGCATGGGCGTCGGCCGGAGACTGGTCGGGCCAGGGGGTGGTCGCGGGCCTCGACGCTTCCATCAGGCGTCGGGCGGGTCTTCGTCGAAGAGCCGGATCCAGACGATCCTCGCGATGCGGTTGGCCGCGATGGTGCTCAAGGCGCCGGTCCCGGCCAGCAGGCCGGTCCACATGAGGCGCTTGACGATTTCGTTGTCCATTGGCGGAGCATTCAACCAGAGACGCCGGGCCCCTTGGCCACCGGCAGCGCCAGTCCGTCGCAGATTGCCTCCACCACCAGGACCTTCGCCCGCTCGAACTCGACCTCGGTCTGGGGCAACAGGTCGAAGATCCAGGCCGACAGCAGCTGCTCGATCGCGCCGTAGAAGCACATGGCGGCGAAGTCGGCCGAGATGGTCTCCTTGAGCTCGCCGGCGCGGCGGCCCCCCTCCACGATCTCGGCGATGCCGCCGTAGGCCTCGCGGATCTTGTCGAGGTGCAGGGCGCCGAACGAGTTGGCCGCGCGCGTGACCTCGACGATGATCACCTTCATCAGGTCCGGTTGGTTGCGATAGGAGTCGATGATGAAGCCGGCGACCTCGTAGAGCTTTTCGCGCACCGGCAGCGAGCCGCGCGCGTCGATGGCCGCGATCGCGTCCAGCATGATCTGCCAGCGCTCGAGGAAGAGCTCGTTGAGGATCTCCTCCTTCGAGCTGAAGTAGTGGTAGACCAACCCGTAGGCCACGCCGGCCTCGTCGGCGACGTCGGAGACGCGGCAGTGGTGGAAGCCCCTCCGGGCGAAGGCGGTGACCGCCGCGTCGAGGATCAGGCGGCGCCTGTCCACGCCGCCGTTGCGGGGAGTCACGGCCATCAGGCGGTCGCCTCCTGCTCCCAGCGGTAGGCCGCGGGCACGCGGTTGGCCAGGCTGGGCAGAGTCGCCCGCACGTCGTCCTGGCGGTCGAGGTCGAGGTGGGCGGCCACGAAGCAGGGCTCGGGCGTCGCGTCGGCGGCCTCGGGAGCGCGGGCCAGCATCTCACCCCACGGATCGACGATCTGAGAGGCGCCGTAGCTCTCGCAGTCGGGCGGGTGGGTGCCGATCTGGTCCGGCGCCACCACAAAGGCCTGGTTCTCGATGGCGCGGGCGCGCAGCAGCGTGTCCCAGTGAGCGGCGCCGGTGGCGCGGGTGAAGGCGGAGGGAACGACCAGCACGCGCGCACCGCGCAGCGCGAGTATCCGGTACAGCTCGGGGAAGCGCACGTCGTAGCAGACGGTCAGGCCCAGGGGGACCCCGGAGGCCTCCGAGGTCACTACCTCGTCCCCGGCCTCCTGCGAATCCGACTCGCGGTACTCCTTGCCCTCCACCGTCACGTCGAACATGTGGATCTTGCGGTAGACGCCTCGGATCTCGCCCCCGGGCCCGACGTGGACGCTGGTGTTGGCCAGCTTCTCGTGGCCCTCGCGGCGCTCCACGAAAGAGCCCGCGACCAAGTCGATGCCGAGGTCTGCGGCGGTCTCGCGGGCCCAGGTGATCGCGGGCCCGTCGATGGGCTCGGCTCCGGCGCGCAAGTGCTCGTGACTGCCCAGGAGGTTGAACTTCTCTGGCAGGACGACGAGGTCTGCCCCGTCGGTGGCCGCGGCGCGGGTCAGGCGGTCGGCCGCCGACAGGTTGGCCTGCTTGTCGTCGGTCGAGTTGAGCTGGACTGCAGCTGCGCGCATCGCCCTCCCCGGCTCACGGCGCCAGATTGACTGGTCAGTCAACGAGTGTAGCCCGGTCGC
>JBPCNQ010000258.1:0-8473 GCA_051001095.1 Thermoleophilaceae bacterium | reverse complement strand
CCCACCACGTACTCGGACGCCTTCCTGTACTGGGGGTTCGCGCCCACCAGCTCGGCGATGGGCTTGATCTCGCCCGCCATGTCGCCGGTCAAGAAGCGCGAGCTGGTGCGGGGATAGGTGAGCGCCTTGTGCTCCTCGTAGAGCTTCTGTGCCGCCGACAGCGTGCGTCGGGCCGAGAACCCCAGCAGCGTGTTGGCGTGGCGCTGGAGCGAGGTCAGGTCGTAGAGGATCTGGGACTTCTCGGTCTCCTCCTTCTTCTCCAGCTTGGTGATCGTGCCGGGCTTGCCGCGCGCCTCGTCCACGATCTTGGCCGCTTGATCCTCGGCGATCCGCTTGCCGCCCATGTAGCGGCCCGAATACAGCCGCTCGCCGGTGGCGGCGAACCTGGCCTCCACCAGCCAGTAGGGCTCGGGGACAAACGCGCGGATCTCCTCCTCGCGCCGGGCCACCAGGGCCAGCGTGGGGGTCTGCACGCGTCCCAGCGAGACCGCGCCGTCAAACGCGGCGCGCAGGCGGATGGAAGCGGCGCGGGTGGCGTTCATGCCCACCACCCAGTCGGCCTCCGAGCGCGAGCGGGCGGCGTCCTCCAGCGGCCGCATCTCCTCGCCGTCGCGCAGCTGGTCGAATGCGTCGGCGATTGCCTTCTTGGTCATCGAGGACAGCCACAGGCGCTTGACCGGCTTCTTCTTCTTGGCCGTCTCGTACACGTAGGCAAAGATCAGCTCGCCCTCCCGACCGGCGTCGCAGGCGTTGATGACCTCATCGACGTCGTCGCGGGCCATGGCCCTGTGGATGGCGTTCAGCTGCTTCTTGGCCCGCTCGTCGTTGGCGACGAGCTTGAACTCGTCCTGGACGATCGGCAGGTCCGCAAACTTCCACTTCTTCAGCTTGGGGTCATACGCGTCGGGCTCGGCGAGGCCGACCAGGTGGCCGACCGCCCAGGTGATCACGTGGTCCTCTGACTCCAGGCTGGTCTTGTCCTTGGACTGCTTGAAGGCTCCGGGGAGCGCCGCCGCGAGATCGCGTGCGACGGAGGGCTTCTCGGCGACGATGACGGTCTTGGACATCTTCTACAACCTTAGGCGGGGACGACGGGCCCGGATGGTAGGCCGTCGGTCAACCGAGGAGCCCCGCGCGAGCGTTGGTCGCGCGAGCACCGGAGTGATCTCCAACGGGCGGCGTTCAGTAGCCGCCGCCGTACTCGTCGCGGCGCTTCGCCGGCTCGGGCGCCGCCTCCGACGCGGGACAGTGCTGCCTGCCCGCCCGAAACGGCAGCCGGACGGTCACCGCCGCCGAGTTGTTCCTCTCGTTGGACTCATAGACGCCGTTGCGGGGATCGGCCGTGTGCACGTAGGCGAAGCAGCCGCGCAGGCCGGTCACGTCGATCCACTGCTCGTCGTAGGTGGGCGGGTACACGTCGGACCAGCCGACCGATGTGCCCAGACGCACCTTGCGCGTGCGGGCGCTGCGGTTGCAGGCCTCATAGACGCGCCGCCGGGGGGAGCGGGCCTTGCCCGGGCGGGTGTGCTTTAGGTCGCGCAGGCAGTAGGACACCTTCGGGCCGCGCTTGACGTGCTTTACCCGCCGTCCGCGCGAGTCCAGGCGGTAGAGATCGAACTGGGCGGCATGCAGGTACTTCCAGTAGTGCCCCTGACCGGGGATGGCCTTGAAGAAGAGCCGCGCCCCGGTGGCGATGCCCAGCCGGCCTCCGCGACGCCTGTAGATCCGCTGGCGAGCCTTCATGAGCGAGCGGCTCGAGCGCACTCCGAACAGCTCGGCCGGCCCGGCGCCCACGCTGTTGACGGAGTTCCCGGCGCGCAGGACCACGCGACCGGGGCGTACGAAGACGTCGGTTCGCAGCCCGAACGGGCGGGTCATCGTCAGGTCCGGACAGCGCAGCAGCATGCGCTGTGCGGGCTCGAGGCACGGGTTGGCCGGCTTGGCTGCGGTGGCCCCGGGCTTGGGCGCGGCGGCCACCGCGGTCGCAGGGAGCAGAGCGGTGGAGGCGATCAGGAGGGCCAGGGCGCGGCGCACCGGGAGATTTATAGCTGACGGCGGCCCGAATAGCCTCGGCCGGGTGCCGGATCGAATCCGCGTCCTCTCGATCGATGGCGGCGGCGTGTTCGCCATCAACCCGGCCATGGTCTTCGACGGCGTGGCCGACACGATCGACCTGGAGCTCGAGGCCCTCCTGGGCCCCGGCCCCGGTCGCTACTGGTGCCTGCAGACGGCCCTCACGGAGGCCAGCGACGACCTCGACGACGCCTCGCCCGAGAACCTGCGCGCGCTGCGCCGCAAGGGCGAGCGGCTTGCCGCGGAGCGGGCGGATGACCTCGACGAGGCGATCGCGCTGCTGGCGAAAGGCCTGTAGACGCCTGGGGGGGAAGCGCCCGAGCCGGTCCTTGAGAGGGGGTGAGAAATCCGGAGGAGGCCTACAATGACGATCATGCCGGTTACGGCGCAGCGCCTTACCGCGGAAGAGTTCCTGGCTCTACCCGAGCCCGCGGGGGGCAGGTCGCTGGCGAGCCTCGTCGAGGGTGAGGTCGTGATGAACGACCCCGCGCCGCTGCACTCCTATGTGCGCGACGACCTGGACCTGGCGCTCAGGCTCTGGGCGCGAACGGAGCCCGGGAGAGGCCGGGTGATGAGCCCCATCGATGTTCGGCTGGACGAGCGCAACGTGTTCAAGCCGGACATCCTGTGGTACGCCGAAGGACGGGCGCCCAGCCGCCCTCCCCTATGCCCGACCTCGCCGTGGAGGTGCGGTCGCCGTCCACCTGGCGCTACGTCTAGCGCGAGCAGGGTCCGGTGTCCACCGGACCCCGGACCCGGCCCAGCCCCTGGAGGACGATCGAGTCGGGCACCCCGAAGCCGCTGCCGCTGCCCGACCTCCTGGCGGCCGCGAAGACCGTGGTGACCACGCGACCGGCGCCGTCGACCACCGGGCCCCCCGAGTTGCCCGACCGCACCAGCCCGCGCAGCGCCGTGATTCGCCGCCGCGTGGGCCCGCGCCCCAAGGCGTCCTGACTGAGGACGGTCCGGGTGCGCCCCAACCGGGCCGGCTCCACGTCGTAGGGGCCGTTCTCCGGGAAGCCCAGCACGGCCGCGTTGGTGCCCGGCGGGGCGCCCTCGTCCGTGGGCAGGACCGGCACGCCGCCGATTCCCGGCACGCGCAGCAGGGCCAGGTCGTTGCGGGCGTCGAAGTACACGGCCTGGGCATCCCGGCGCGGCCCCCGTCCGCCGACCTGCACCGACGTGTCGTCCTGACCCGCCACCACGTGGGCATTGGTCACCACCAGGCCCTCGCCGGCCACCCAGCCCGAGCCCTGCACGCCCAGCCCGCACGCCGTGCCCAGCACGCGCACCACGCTGCGGGCGGCCGTCCTCACCTGTGGGTCGCGGCCGATCGCCGAGTCCGGGGCCCGGACACCGGGGTCGGGGCCGGCGATGGTCGGGAAGGGGTCAAAGCGCGCGAGCGTCTGCAGGAGCGGACCCGAGGGTGGCAGCGCCTCGTTCAGCCGGGTGAGGATGGAGGAGCTCTGAATCGGCGGACGCAGGTCACGCGCCCCCGGGGTGTTCAACGCCACCGCACCCCCCACCCAGGCCAGGGCAAGCCCCAGGCAGGCCACCAGCGCCGCGCCGCCCATGCCGTCGATCACGCCCAGGCTCTGCCCCAGACGGCCCCGCAGGCGAAAGCCCAGCAGCTCAAGCCCCGAGGCCAGGATGCCGCCCACCAGCAGCGCGCCGACCAGGGCGACAAGCGGCGCATAGGGAGAGCTGGAGCCGTCCTCGAGCAGGCGCGGCGCCACCCGCGAGCCGACCAGGGCACCGAGGGCAAACCCCGCCAGGGAGAGGAATCCGACGATCAGCCCCTGCGCGTAACCCCACAGAGCCATGATGAGTGTGAAGGCCAAGATGCCCCAGTCCAGCGCCGTCATCGGGGCCGAACGGTACCCTGAGCAGGGATTTGGCTACTGAGACATCGCATGAGAGGCACCATCGCATGACCCATCGCGCCCTGCCTGCGCTGGGCGCCTTGGCTGCTGTCGCACTGGGTGTCGGGGTGGCCATCGGGTCGGGCCGCGACTCGGGGTCCGAGCGGGTCGCCCGGCAGTTCGCGCTGGCCTGGCAGCGCGGCGACTACGGGGCCATGCACTCCTTGATCAGCGACCCCGCGCGCCGCTACCCCGCCGGCGCCTTCAAGCGCGCCTACGAGCGGGCGGGCGCCACCGCGACGGCCACCTCGGTGCGGGTGGGTGACTCCCGCGGCGGGGCTGACGGCGGCGTGCGCATCTCCATGGCCACCCGCACCCGCCTGTTCGGCGACCTGCGCGGGTCGGTCGAGCTGCCGGTCGCCGGGGAGAGGATCGACTGGTCCCCGAACCTCGCCTTCCCCGGGCTGCGCCGCGGCGAGAGGCTGACCCGGCCGACGATCGAGCCGCGCCGCGGGACGATCGTCTCGGTCGACGACAAGGTCCTGGCCCGGGGCCCCGCGGGCGCTCGGAGCTCGCCGCTCGGCGACCTGGCTTCGTCCATCGCCGGCACGGTCGCGCCGAACGAGGACCCCAGGGAGCGCACCGCGCTGTACGCGCGCGGCTTCGCGCGGGACGCCCCGACGGGCAGGACCGGCCTCGAGCGCGTGCTCGACGACCAGCTGGCAGGCCGGCCCGGGGGGACGCTGCTGGCGGGTCGCCGCGTCCTCGCCCGCGCCCGGCCCAAGCCCGGAGGGCGGGTGCGCTCGACCATCGACACTCGCCTGCAGCAGGCCGCGGTCAAGGCCCTGGCCGGGCGCCTGGGCGGGGTGGCGGCGCTCGATCCGCGCACGGGCGAGGTTCGCGCCCTGGCCGGCATCGCCTTCTCGGCCCCCCAGCCGCCCGGATCCACCTTCAAGATCGTGACCACCACCGCGGCGCTCGAGGCCGGCGCAGTCAAGCTGACGGACAAGTTCCCCGTGAAGACCAAGGCGGTGATCGACGGCGTGGACCTGGCCAACGCCAACGGCGAGTCCTGCGGCGGGACCTTCGTCGACTCCTTCGCCGAGTCGTGCAACTCCGTGTTCGCCCCGCTGGGCGTGAAGGTGGGCGCCAAGAAGCTCGTGGCCACCGCCGAGAGGTTCGGCTTCAACGAGGCGCCGGGCCTTCCCGGCGCGCAGCCCAGCAGCCTGCCTCGGGCCTCCGCCACCGATACCCCGCTGGAGGTCGGCTCCACCGCCATCGGCCAGTTCAAGGTGCTGGCCACCCCGCTGGAGATGGCCTCGGTGGCCCAGACGATCGCCAACGAGGGGGTGCGCCTGCGCCCCAGCCTCCGGCCGCGAACGCGCGCCGTCCCCGTACGCGTGACCTCGAAGAGGGTGACCGACCAGGTCGAGCGGCTGATGCTCGGGGTGGTGCGCTATGGGACGGGCACGGCGGCCGCGGTGCCAGGGGTCAAGGTCGCCGGCAAGACGGGCACCGCCGAGCTAGGGGACACGCGCGGTCCCGACGGCGGGCAGACGTCGAGCCCCGAGAACACCGACGCCTGGTTCACCTCCTACGCGCCCGCCGGCAAGCCGCGGATCGCGGTGGCGGTGCTGCTGGTGCGAAACGGGGCCGGAGGAGCGACGGCGGCGCCGGCGGCCCGGATAGTCCTGGGCCGAGCGCTCGGCAAGTAGCCCGTGAGGGCTTCCTGCCCCTGCCCCTCGCTTCGGAGAGCCAAGCGGCCATCCTGGCCGCGTGGGAGGGCAGGCCGCCCTGCCCTCCTTGTCTCTACAGGTCGAGCTCGACGAGCTTCGACTCCCTGCGCTGCTTGAGCAGGTCGTACGGCCCCTCGATGTGCAGCGTCAGCGGGCGGTTCTCCGTGCTCTGCAGAGGGAACTCGTAGAGCAGCATGGAACCGTTGGTGGGCCCCTGCTGGGCCACGCTTCCGGGCTCGGGCGTGCAGTGCTTGTCCGCGACCACGGTGGGCTGATAGGCGAAGGCGTTGTCCTTGGGCAGCTCCTTGGGAAGGTACTGGGTGCCCTCGTTGTCCTCGACCACGAACTTGTGGATGTCGGCGGTGGGCACGGGCTTCGCCGATGCGCCACACGACTGCAGGAAGACCCCGTAGAGCACCTTGCCCGGGGCCGCGGCGGGCCCCCTGTAGTAGGCCTTGTCCGGCGCGATCCGCAGGTTCAGCTCGCGGGTGATGAAGATGTTGTAGTCCACCCCACCGACGCCGATGGCCAGGCCCTCGCGACCGGGGACCTCCTCGCTGCCCACCTCCGCGCCGCCACAGGCGGAGAGACCGGCGGTGAGCACCAGGGCCGCGAGACAGGCGGCAACCGTCCTCCGAATCAGGGCCATCGCGGCGGGCAGTCTATCCGTCGGCGGACGCGGGCCTCTTGCCCGCCGGGACGTGGGCGCCGAAGCGAGGGGCCTTGGCCGGGTCATACCCCGCCATGGTCACACGCGTCAGGGTCTCTCGGCCCGGTTCCTCGAGGATCTGCCTGAGGCGACTGAGCGCCTTCCTGGTCTGGCGCTTGACCCACCGATGGGTGCCGCCCTGGCGGAGCCGGTCGATCGCCGTTGCGGGCTCGCAGCAGGTGGTCAGCTCCACGTGCGTCTTGCCGTCCTCCTGCTGAGAGAACGTGTAGACCGCCGCGAGGCGCGACCGCCCTCGCCGCCCCACGCCGCCCTCCTCGACGATCCGCCGCGGGCGTTGAAGCTCCACCACCGCCACGCCCGCGCGCTCGCTGAACACCGGCCCGTCGAGCAGGAAGCGGGCGGCCGCTCCCATACCCACCGGATTGGCCCGCGCCAGCCGGTAGTCCTTGAGGTAGTGGTCGCAGAAGGAGGGCCGCCGGGACAGGTCGGCCACGAAGTCGAAGACCTCCTCGCAGGGGGCGGAGATGACCGTGTCGACCGCTACCTGGCGCATGGCGGCGGGATTCTACGGCCCTATCGGTCGCGGGCCCGGCGCGACGGTCAGGCGGCGCGCGGCGCGACGGTCAGATGCCGGTCGCTGGCGTGCACGCGCTCGCTGCGCACGCCGCCACGATCGCGCTCGGGCACGTGGGCCACGCACAGGTCGCAGAAGCGGCTGCCGCCGTCGGTCTCGTGCAGCCGCTCGCCGATCAGCGGGGTCCGGTGGCACTCCGAGCAGCGGGCGCGGCCGCTGTCCAGGGAGCCGACGCTCTGGCGAAGGAGGATGCCGGCAAGATCGGGCACCTCCCCATCTTCGCCGTCGCCCAAGACGTTCCTCCCGCCGTGGGCGCGTGAGCCCCCGGCCGGTATCGTCGCGCGTGCGTGGCCACCACCATCACCATCCTGTCCCAGAAGGGGGGCACGGGGAAGACCACCACCACCCGGACGCTGACCGACGTCTTCAGGCGCGTCGGGCTGTCGGTGCTGGCGGTCGACCTCGATCCCCAGGGCAACCTGTCCGACTACTTCGACGTGCCCGCCGACGCCGACCCGACCGTGGCCGACGTGCTCACCGGCCGGGCCAAGGCGCTCGACGCCATCCACGACGACGTGCTGCCCGCCAACCTCGGGCTGGCGGAGGCCGAGCTGGTGCTGGGCGGAAAGATGGGCCGCGAGATGACGCTGCGCCGCGCGCTGCGCGAGGCGGGCAAGCGCTACGACCTGATCCTGGTCGACTGCCCCCCGTCCCTGGGGCTGCTCACCGTGAACGCGCTGGTGGCGGGCGACCACGCCCTGATCACCTCGGAGGCCGAGTACTTCTCCCTCCAAGGGGTGGAGCAGGCGCTGGAGGTGGTGGAGCTGGCCAAGGACGGGCTGAACCCCGACCTGGAGTGGCTGGGCGTGGTGCTCAACATCGCCGACATGCGCCTGGTCCACGCCCGCGAGGCGCTCAAGCAGCTGCGAGAGCGCTTCGGCGACCGGGTCTTTCACTCGGTGGTGCGGCGCTCGGTGGCCTACGCCGAGTCCGCCGAGCGCGGCGAGTCGATCATCGACCGCCGGCCGGATCTGGCCGAGGACTACCTCGGCCTGGCCGAAGAGGTGCTCGAGCGGCTGGGGCTGGCGGAGGAGCGGTCGCGGGTGGCGACGCTCCGCTGAGACGGGTCCTCATCGGTTGGGCCGCGGTCTCCAGCAGGACCCCCGAACCCCCTCTCCCAGGAGCGGGTCGCTACGTGCTGCTGCGACTCAGTGAGACTGCTCCCTCTGACGCTTTGCAAGCAGCTTGCTAGCGTTGTGCGACATGAGAACCCTGTACCTGCGCAACGTGCCCGAGGAAGTCGTCGAACGTCTGGAGCGGCTCGCCGCTCGTGACGCGACGTCGGTCGGGGCAGTAGCGGTCAGGGAGCTCGCCGAGGTCTCTCGAAGAGCCGACAACCCCGCGCTGCTGGGTGCGCTTCCCGACTTTGGTGTGGACCCCGCGACGATCATCGCCGACGTGGACGCCGGACGAGCCGACAGGTGATCGTGGTCGACGCTTCGGCGGCGCTGTCGGCGCTGCTCAACGCGGGACCGGCGCGACGCGCGCTCGCCGGCGA
>JBPCNQ010000257.1:0-3832 GCA_051001095.1 Thermoleophilaceae bacterium | reverse complement strand
TGACAAGACGCCGCGACGATTCGCTGATCGGCCAGGTGGTCGTGGCCAACGTCGTGCTGGTCACCCTGACCCTGGTGGCCGGCAGCCTGGTGGCCGGACTCGACCTGTCCAGCGAGGACGGTCACTGGCAGCTGCTCGTGCTGGTGCTGGTCCTGGCTCTGACCTTCGTGGTCAACATCTGGATGCTCCAGCGGCGCTTCGGACCACTCGAGCACCTGATCGACAGGATCGAGCGGATCGACCCGGCCGAGCCGGGCGCCTTCACGATTCCCGGCGACCCCGTCGAGGAGATCGACCGGCTGGGCCGCTCGTTCGCCCTGCTGCTCAAGCGCGTGGAGACCGAGCGCAGCCGCTCGGGTCAGCTCGTGCTGCGCGCCCAGGAGGAGGAGCGCCGGCGCGTGGCGCGGGACCTCCACGACGAGGTCAACCAGGCCCTGACCGCCATCCTGCTGCGTCTCGAGGCGCTGAGCCAGGACGTTCCGCCCGCCCAGCGAGCCGAGGTGACCGAGCTCAAGCGCCTGGCCGCCCGGGCCATGGACGAGTTGCTCAACCTGGCGCGACAGCTGCGCCCCACGGCGCTCGACGACCACGGCCTGATCACCGCGATCGAGGCCCAGGTGCGCGGCTTCGGGGAGCGGACCGGCATCGAGGCCCGGCTCCAGACCGAGGGCGACCCCGCCGCGCTGAACGACGAGAAGCAGACCGTCATCTACCGCATCGCTCAGGAGGCCCTGTCCAACGCGGGCCGCCACGCCGGAGCCAAGCGTGTGGACGTAGCGCTGACCACGACGCCACGGGGCGCGCGCCTGCGGGTGGCCGACGACGGCGCCGGGTTCGACCCCGCGCGTGCGCGGGCGGGGGGACTGGGGCTGGAGGGGATGGCCGAGCGCGCGCGGCTGGTGGGCGGCGAGCTCGACCTGCGATCGGCTCCCGGGCGCGGGACCCAGATCACGCTGAGGGTGCCGTGATCTCCGTCCTGATCGCCGACGACCACGGAATCGTGCGCTCCGGCCTGGCGATGCTGATCGACCGGCAGGTGGACATGCGGGTGGCGGGCGAGGCCCAAGACGGGATCGAGGCCGTCGACTCCTGCCTCCGCCGGCGACCCGACGTCGCCGTGCTCGACGTCTCGATGCCGCGTCTGACCGGCCTGCACGCGGCTCGCCAGATCAAGGCCCAGCTGCCGGACCTCTCGGTGCTGATGCTCTCCATGCACGACGACGACGCCTACTTCTTCGAGGCGCTGGACGCCGGCGCCTCGGGCTATGTGTCAAAGCGCGGCGCCGACGCCGACCTGATCGACGCCATCCGCACCGTGGCCGGCGGGCGGACCTTCCTGAGCTCGCGCACCCAGCAGGCGCTGATGCGCCAGTGGCTGAACGAGGGCGCCCCCGCCGAGGACCTCACCCCGCGCGAGGTCGAGGTGGTCAAGCTGATCGGCGAGGCCTACACCAACCGCCAGATCGCCGATGCGCTGAAGCTGTCGGAGAAGACCATCGAGTCCCACCGCGGCAACGTGCTGGCCAAGCTGGGGATGCGCGACCGGGTCGAGCTGGTGCGTTACGCAATCAGGCGCGGGCTGGTAGAGCCGTGAGACCACTGCTGATGGTACTGTCTAGGCATCAAGGCGACCGTCGACAAGGCAGGTCGACTGGTGATTCCGAAGTCACTCCGTGACAGCCTCGGGCTGCGCCAGGGAGTCGTCGAGGTCCGAGCGGAGGGCACCGGCATTCGCGTCGACGTTCCGGCAGACGAGTCGCTCGACGAACGCGATGGGCGACTCGTAATACCGGAGGCCGGTGCGAACATCGGCGACGACGCCGTCCGGTCATTGCGCGATGCCGGCCAGCGGTGAGACCGACCCCGAGTTGCTCGTCGACACAAGCGTCGCCGTCGCACTCGTCCTGGCCGATCACGACCACCACACGCGAACGCTCGATTCCCTGGGCTCCAGAAGGCTGGGGCTGTGTGGCCACGCCGCGTTCGAGACCTTTTCCGTCCTGACCCGCCTGCCACCACCGTCCCGCCGAACCCCGGCGGCGGTTGCTCGTCTTCTGGCCGCGAACTTCCCCGGCAGCCGGTTCCTCGGCGCGTCAGCGTCGGCGGCTCTCTTCGCCGAGCTCAGATCGAACGGGATCGCCGGAGGGTCCGTGTACGACGCCCTGGTGGGCGCAACGGCCGCAGGGCACGGACTTCCACTTGCCACCCGCGACCGTCGTGCGCTGGATACCTACCGAATCCTCAACGTTTCGGTGGAACTCGTGGACTGACGTGGCCGCATGACCGCTCAAGCCTTCCACGCATCCTTCTTTCCGGTGCTCACCCGATATCGGCCGAGCCGTGAGACGTCGGGGAGAGGATTCGCTGACACAGGGTCTACGAGATCCGCGCCCGCCTCTTCACTCGCCGCCGGCTGGCTGCGAGGCGGCGGCCCTGCCCCATCAAGCGAACGCAACGCTGTCAGCTATCTCACTTCCGCGCGACAGGAACGAAACGGGGGCAGTCCTCACCTACCCTCGCCGGTATGAATCCGCGCGTGACCATCGCCCTGGCGCTCGGCGTCCTGTTCGCCTTCACCGGCCTGGTCGTCCTGGCCAAGCCCGATCAGGCCGCCCAGTCGTCCGGGCCCGAGCGCTTCGAGGGCGCCGTCCTCCCTCGGGGCCTGAAGGCCGCCGACTTCGCGCTCACCGACCAGGACGGAAGGCGCGTGACGATGCGTGAGCTCCGCGGCAAGCCGGTCATCGTGAGCTTCCTCTACTCGACCTGCCAGGACACCTGCCCGGTCCAGGCGCAACAGATCAAGGGCGCGCTGAACGAGCTGGGCACCGCCTACCCGGCGCTTGCCGTGTCCGTCGATCCCCCGCGCGACACGCGGCGTAATGCGCGCGCCTTCAACTCGAAGCAGAGGATGACCGGGCGGCTGACCTGGGCGCTGGGGACGCGCAAGCAGCTCGAGCCGGTGTGGAAGGCCTACGCGGCCACGGGCCAGCGCAACGACGAGGAGCACAACGCGCGCTTCGTCCTGGTGGACCCGAAGGGAATCCAGCGCGTCGGCTATCCGCTGGACAAGGTGACCCCGGAGCGAGTGGCGCACGACGTGCGCCTCTTGGCCGCGGGCCGCTGATCGCGCTGATCGTTATCCTAGTTGCGCGCTAGGCATTAGACTGGCGCCGAATCCATGATGTTCTCCACCAAAGCCGAGTACGGTGTGCGCGTGATGGCGCACCTGGCTGGTCGTTCCGTGGCGGACGGCCCGGCGTCTCTGGCCTCGATCGCCGAGGCCGAGGGGCTGCCGCAGGCCTATCTCGAGCACCTGGCGGCGCGCCTGCGCCGCGCGGGCCTGATCGAGAGCCGCCGCGGCGCCCGCGGCGGATACTCGCTGGCGCGGCCCGCCCAGAGCATCACGATGGCGGAGGTGGTGCGGGCGCTGGAGGGCCAGATCGCACCGATCGAGTGCATCACCAGCGGAGCCGACGGCGCGCTGACGTGCGTACGCGAAGGAGACGGCGACCACCAGCCCTGCCCCACCAAGCTTCTGTGGACCCAGGTGCAGGGCTCGATCGTCCGCACGCTCACCGACATGACCCTCGCGGACCTGGCGCAGCCCGCGCCCACCACCCCCCGAATCGAAGCGGAGACCGTGAACGCATGAGCCTGGAAATCCGAAACCTTCACGTTCGCACCGAGGAGCGCGAGATCCTCCACGGCGTCGACCTGAAGGTGGCGAAGGGCGAGACCCACGCCCTCATGGGCCCCAACGGGTCCGGCAAGTCGACCCTGGCCTACACCATCATGGGTCACCCCGCCTACGAGGTGACCAGCGGCAGCATCC
>JBPCNQ010000256.1:0-9844 GCA_051001095.1 Thermoleophilaceae bacterium | reverse complement strand
GTGCAGGACCTTGGGCAGCGAGGAGCGCATGCGAGTGCCGCGCCCGGCCGCCATCACGAGCACGGTTAGCCGCTCGGACATGGAGCGGGCAGCGTAGCGCCACTGCGCTTGGAGGCGGGCGCCCGCCGTCAGGCCGGGCTGTGGCTGACGGCTTCGACGTTGTTGCCGTCGGGGTCGAGGACGAACACGCCGTAGTAGCTGGGGTGGTAGGTCGCGCGCACGCCAGGGCCGCCGTTGTCGGTCGCCCCGGCGGCCAGGGCGGCGGCGTGGAAGGCATCGACGATCTCGCGCGACCCGGCGGTGAAGGCCACGTGCACGCCGCTCTGGGGCGGACGCTCGCGGGTGCCGATCCAGAAGAACGGCTTGTGGTCGGAGCGGAAGCCGAAGCCGCCGATCACCGGCGCCGGCTCCATCAGCAGCTCCATGCCGAGGGTCTACAGAACGGGTATGTAGAACGCCTTGCTGCGTTCGTAGTCGGCGACATCGAGTCCCATGTGGTCGAGCATTGGCTTGACACCCTACGCCGTATCCTCGCCTCGAGCCGGTCCTTTGGGGGGTCGTCTAATGGCAAGACACCAGGTTTTGGTCCTGGGTATGGAGGTTCGATTCCTCCCCCCCCAGCTAGGGCTGGTAGGTCCCGAAGTTCCAGAGGTGGCCCTCGCCGTCGCGGGCCGAGTACTCGCGTGAGCCGTAGTCCTGGTCGGTCAGCTTGCCGACGTCGGCGCCCGCGGACTTCGCCTGGTGATGGTGGGCGTCGGCATCCTCGACCACGACGTAAATGCTGCCGGTGATGCCCCCGAGCTGCTTGGGCGTACGCACCGTGCGCGCGTACTCCGAGGACTCGCGCGTGTTGCCGAGCATCACCAAGCCGTCGCCGTAGGTCAGCTCGGCGTGCACGACCACCCCTTCGTCGTCCTCGTGCACCTCCTTGCGCTCGAACCCAAAGGCGTCGCAGAGGAACTCGATCGCCGCCTTGGCGTCGTCGTAGAGGAGGGCGGGAATCATGTTGACGGGCATCTGGCACCGCTTCCGGTCGTGGGTGGTCTAGCGATCCTTCTCCTCGCAGGGCACGCGCCCGGCCTCGGTCCCGGCCTCATACGCCGGGCCGCCGGGAGGCACGATCCCGAGGACCCGCATCGACTTCAGCCCCAGGCTCAGTCGCTCGCGCCCGTCTGTGGAGCTCACGTCCAGGCCGCTGAGCTCGCGCACCCGATCGAGGCGGTAGCGGATCGTGTGGCGGTGGGTGAACAGGCGCTCGGCGGTCCTGGCCACGTTGCCGTCGGCCTCCAGGAAGGTCTCGAGCGTGCGGACCAGCTCGGTCTCGTACTGGTTGTCGTAGTCCACCACCGGAGCCACGGTCTCCTGGTGGAAGCGCTGCAGCTCGCCCGCGTCCTCGCTCATCGCGGGGAGCAGCAGGCGGTAGGCGCCTGTCTCGTCGAAGGACAGGCGGGCAACGCCACGGGCCTCGGCCACGTTGGCGGCCAGCAGCGCCTCGGCGCCGGCACGGTGCAGGTCGGTCGGGTCCGGGGCGGGGCGGCTCGAGGCGACCACCAGGCCGTAGTGGGCCAGCCCCAGCTCGAGCTCGTCGTGCACGGCCTCGGCGGCCCGCGCGCCCACTTCGGTCCCCGAGCCGGGGACCAGGATCACCAGCTCGCGCTCGGGTCGCACGGTACGGGCGTCGGCCCCCCCGCCGCGCGGGCGGGCAGGCCCCAGCTCGATCGCCGCCGACAGGCAGGTGCGATCCACAGCCCGGGCGCCCCTCTGGGCCACGGTCAGGGCGCGGGCGCGCCAGTCACCCTCCTCGGCCTGGCGGGGGCGGGCGCGGGCGACGATCACGCTGGCGCCCGCGGTCAGGTCGCAGCCCAGCTCCTGGGCGCGGGCGACGATGTTGGCGCGGTCGGTCACCCGCCGGCCCAGCAGATCACCCACGAAGTCGGTCACCGCGGCCTCGCTGGCGCGCTCGGGGCCCCGGGCCCTGTCGACCTCCTGGGCAATCAACGTGGTCACCATCCGCAACAGCACGGGGGCGGGTGGTCTTTCTCGCGGGCGCCACCGCAACTGGCCCACCGGCGC
Source organism: Thermoleophilaceae bacterium (assembly GCA_051001095.1). Lineage (GTDB taxonomy): Bacteria > Actinomycetota > Thermoleophilia > Solirubrobacterales > Thermoleophilaceae > JAAYBF01. Next base: position 7,771 of record JBPCNQ010000256.1, on the reverse strand, counting down.
GCCGGCCACGCGCAGCCCCGCGACCTCGGCGGAGCCCTCGCCGGCCAGCACGGCCCGCTCGTCCTCGGGGGACTGGCAGGCGACGGCGATGATGCTCGATCGGCCGTCGAGGACGACCACGCTGGCCTCGAGCGCGTGGGCGGCCGCGCGGGCGACCGCGGGCAGGCCGGAGCCGGATTCGACGGCCTCCGAGACCCCTTCGAAGGCCGCCAGCAGCGGGCCCGCGACCACGGCCTCCTCCTTGGGGTGCGCTCCAGGCATCGAGGCGGATTCTACGGTCGCCCCCAAGCCGGACCCGGCCCAGGGGTCAGGGGCGCCCGTGCTAGGCGTAGCGGTCGTAGGACCAGACCACGGCCAGGCCCACCGCCGCCCCCGCCCCCACCAGCGTCCCGAGGATGAACAGGGTCAGAAAGCCCGCGGCCAAGCGCTCCCACAGGCGCCCGTAGGCGGCGGTCGCGGGCACGAGGATGAAGGCGATGTAGCCGGCGCCGACGATGCCGGCCGCGACGGCAATAGCCACTTCGGTGGTGGTGAAGTCGAAGGTCACGTGGCTTGGCTCGGGGATCGGTGCTCGGACCCATTGTTGCGGATGTGGTCGACGATTGGGGCGATCGCCGCGCACGCGCCCAGGGCGCCGGCGCCCAGCGCCCAGCCGGCGGCCACGTCGGACCAGTAGTGGACGCGCAGGTAGATCCGCGAGAAGCCGACCACCGCACAGACCACCAGGCCGGCGCCGACCAGCACCGCACGGCCAGCCCGGCCCGGCAGCGCGCGGGCCACCACCACTGCGACCGCGACCCAGACGGTCGAGTAGGCAGCGTGGCCGCTGGGAAAGCTCGAGCCCCGCGCCGCGGTCAGGGGCATCGGCGGACGGGGCCGGTCCACCCCCGCCTTGGCCAGCTGGACGCCCACGAAGAGCAGCAGCGCCCCGACCAGCAGCGCCGAGACCTCGGTGAAGTGCCCACGGGTACCGAGCGCAATGCACGTGATCACCAGCAGGGTGGCCACGGTCGGAGACGCACCAAGGTCGGTCACGACCTTCAGCACGTCCACGGCCACCGCGACATGGAGCCGGTCGGCCAGGTCCAGCAGGCCCTGGTCGGCCGGGATGAGGCGGGTACCGCTGCCAATCACCTCCGTGTAGAGCGTGAAGAAAACGTAGAGGCCGACGCCTGCGACCGCCGCCGTGGTGGTCAGCTCCAGGCTGAGCTCGCCAGGGGTCAGGCGCTCCCACAAGAAGCGCAGCCGGGGGGCGACCGCACCGACCAGCGGCCGCCCGATGCCGCGCCAGGCCTTCCCCGCCGCGGTGTAGAAGGGCCGCAGCGCCGGGCGACGTCCCTGCCGATCGGCCCACCCGACCAGGCGGCGTCGCCCCTCGGGCCGGCGCAGACGCCGGTAGGCGAATACCACGGCAACCACCACGAACACGACGATCGCGAAGGCGAGCGTCGCCTTTCCCGCTATCGCGGCCACCTGGTCGAACGAACGCCAGAAGATGTAGCCGAGAACGCAGTACAGCGTGCCCCACAGCCCGCACCCGATGACGCTGAAGGGGACGAAGCGGCGGTACGGGAAGCCAGACGAGCCGGCCACGAACGGAGCCAGGGCGCGGATGAGCCCCACGAATCGCCCGATCAGGATCGTCTTGCCGCCGTGGTGCTCGAAGTAGGCCTCCACGGACTCCAGCCGCTCCTCGGTGATCTTGACCTTGGCCCCGTGGCGCAGGACGAACTCGCGCCCCAGACGGCGGCCGATGAAGAAGCTCGCGGTGTCACCGGCCACGGCGCATACCCACACCAAGCCGATCAGGGGCACGAGCGAGATCTCGCCCTGTCCGGCGATCACGCCGCCCACCATCACCACGGTCTCGCCGGGCGCGAACAACCCCACGAAGGCGCCCGTCTCCAGGAAGGCGAGCAGACCGACCAGCGCGTATGTCCACGGCCCCAGCCCCCTGGCCAGATCCTCGATCACCTTCTTGGGGTCGGGAATCCGGGGGATCACCCCGGTCATGTAGAGCACGACCACGGCGAGGACGGCGGCGGCGACCGCGAGCGCGTTGCGGTGACGCCGGATCTCGCTCATGCGACCTCGGTGACCAGGGCGCCCGGGATCTCCCGCGCCGCGGCTGCGGCGCGGTCGCGGTCCTCGAACACGCCGAATATGGTCGGCCCCGCGCCCGATACGAGCGCCCCGAGGGCGCCTCGCTCGCGGACGGCGTCGAGTCGGTCGGCCAGGCCGGGCCGCAGCGACAGCGCCGGCAGCTGCAGGTCGTTATCCAACCGCGTGGCCAGGTGGGCCGGCGGACGACCGGCCAGGCACCTGAGCGGCTCCGGGTCGAGCCCGGCCGGCGGGGGCGCCTGCCCCCCTGCGCGCATCCGGTCGAGCCGGGCATAGACGGCGCCGGTGGCGAGCCCCTCGCGATCCGGGATGAGGACGAGGGGCATCGGCGCGAGCTCGACGGGCTCCACTCGCTCCCCCGCTCCGGAGACCACCGCGTGGCCGGGAGCCAGCTGGCTGGGCACGTCGCTTCCCAGGTGGCGGGCCAGCTCGTGGAGGGCGTAGCGGTCGAGCGGATCGCCGGCCAGGGCGTTGGCGGCCCGCAGGGCGGCGGCGGCGTCGGCGCTGCCCCCGCCCAGGCCGGCGGCCACCGGTATCCGCTTGACGATGCCCACCCGCAACGGGGGAACCACCCCCGCCCCTGCGGCCTCGCGCAGGGCGCGTATGGCCCGGCCGGCCAGGTTGTCGCCCTCCACGCCGGGACAGACCACCTCGTCGCGCTCTGACCGGGCCACCGTGACCTCGTCGGCCAGCCCGATGCGTGCGAACAGCGAGCACAGTGGATGCAGGCCGCCGGGACCGGGCTCTCCCACGCGCAGCACCAGGTTGACCTTGGCGGGTGCGGTCTCGGTGATGCTCATCGCGGGCTGCCGCTGGGGCGAAGGACGGCCAGGTCTCTCTCTCCGATCAGCTCGGCCAGCGCCCGGAACCCGTCCGGGCTCAGGCGCTCGGCGCGGGCGTCGGGGGGCTGGCCGAGCTCGGCGAGCGCCGTACGGACCCGGTCGCGGATGCCGGCCGGCGCCCCCGGGGCCAGGGCCAGCGACCCCGCCAGCGCCTTGCGCCGGTGCGCGAAGGCCGCGTGCACCAGCGCCGAGGTGGCCGGCGAGGCCGAGGGCCCGGTCCGCGTGATCGCCACGAGGGCGGACTCGACGTTGGGTGCAGGGTGAAAGACCGTGCGCGGCACCCGGCGCAGGAAGCTCACGTCGCCGGCCAGCTGCGCGAGCACCGAGGTGGCGCCATAGACCTTCGAGCCGGCCGCGGCCGCCAACCGGTCGGCCACCTCGCGCTGGACCATGGCCACCCAGCGCGTGGCCGAGGGCAGCTCGTCCAGCGTGCGCAGGATCACGGTCGCCGCCACCCCGTAGGGCAGATTGGCCACGACCTTGGTCGGGGCTGGATCGAGCGTGTGCAGATCGACCCGCACGGCGTCGGCCAGGTGCAGCGTGGCGTTGGCGAAGGGCTCCAGCGCCTCCCGCAGCGGCTCTTCGAGCTTGGTATCGATCTCCACCACGTGCAGGTGGCCGACGCGCGGGGCCAGGTGCTCGGACAGGACACCGAGCCCTCCGCCAACCTCGAGCACCACGTCGTCGAGGGCCAAATCCGCCGCCCGGGAGATCACGCCCAGCACGTTGTCGTCGATCAGGAAGTTCTGCCCCAGGTCGCGGTTGGGACGCACGTCAAAGCGGCGCAGGCGGTTGAGACTGGCCTGACGCGGCAGCTCGCCCGCCGCGCTCACCACCGAAACAGACGTCGGGCGTTTCCCTCCACCGTGCGCTCCAGCTCCGCGTAGGTCACGCCGCGCAGATCGGCCACGAGCTCGGCGGTCCTGACCACGTTGGCCGGTTCGTTGGGCTTGCCGCGCAGCGGCTGCGGACTCAGGTAGGGCGCGTCGGTCTCCACCAGGATGCGGTCGGCCGGCAGATCGCGCGCCGCTCCCTGCAGGTCCTGGTTCTTTGGGTAGGTCACGTTGCCGGCGAACGAGCAGAAGTAGCCGCGCTCGACGCACTCGGCGGCCCGGTCCGGCGCAGAGAAGCAGTGCAGGATGACGGTCAGGTGAGCAGCGCGCTCGGCCAGGATCGCAAAGGTGTCCTCCTCTGCCGCCCGGGTGTGGATGACCACCGGCAGGCCCGTCCGCTCGGCGATGTCCAGCTGGGCCTCGAACGCCTTGCGCTGATCGTCGCGGGGGGCGTGGTCGCGAAAGTAGTCCAGCCCGGTCTCGCCGATCGCGCGCACCAGCGGGTCCGCGGCGACGCGCTCGATCTCCTCGGCCCCGGCCGGGCCGAAGCCCTCGGTCTCGTGCGGATGGCACCCGGCCACCACCACGACCTCCTCATGCTCGCGCGCCGTGGCCAGCGCCGCCCGGGTGGTGGGACCGTCCACGCCGATCGTCGCCAGGCGCGTGACGCCCGCGGCCACCGCCCGCTGCACGACGTCGGAGTCCGGGTCGCGGCAGGAGTCCAGATGGCAGTGGGTGTCGACCACGTCCGGCGCGCCGCCTACGCGGCCTTGGCCGGAGGCTCGATCTTCGGAAACAGCTGCCCGAGCTCGCGCGCCTGCGTCCCGCCCCCGTGTGCTCCGAGCCGGGCGGAGTGAAGCGAGCGGTCCTCGCTGCCCAGCGCGGTCAGCAGGCGCTCTGCGGTGTCGGGCAGCCACGGCAGCAGCAGAACGCTGACCACCCGCAGGCCCTCCGCCACCCCGTAGAGGATCTGGTCCAGGTCGGCGTCGGCGCCCTCCTGCTTGGCCAGCTTCCACGGCTCGTTGTCCTGGACGAAGCGGTTGAGCGCTCGCACGCGCCGCCAGATCTCCTCCAGCGCCGCGCTGACCTCGACCCGGTCCAGGCAGGAGGCCACGCTCTCGGCCAGACCGTCGAACGCCTCGACCAGCTCGGCGGGCGGCGCGGCCTGCGGGATGCGTCCGTCGCGGTAGCGACCGATCATGGCCAGCGTACGGCTGGCCAGGTTGCCGTACTCGTTGGCCAGCTCGGTGGTATAGCGCTTCTCGAAGCCCTCGGGCGAGATCGATCCGTCCTGGCCGAAGGCCACCTCGCGCAACAGGTAGTAGCGCAGCGCGTCGGTGCCGTAGACGTCCATGACCTCGAACGGGTCGAGCACGTTGCCCAGCGACTTCGACATCTTGTGCTCGTCCATCAGCAGGTAGCCGTGGCTGAACACGCGCCGGGGGATCTCGAGGTCGGCGGCCATCAGCAGCGCCGGCCAGAACACGGCGTGGAACTTGAGGATGTCCTTGGCGATCAGGTGCACCGACGCCGGCCAGTAGCGCTCGGTCAGGTCCTCCCCCTTGCGGGCGTAGGACAGAGCGGAGTAGTAGTTGAAGAGCGCGTCCACCCAGACGTAGACCACCTGCTCGGGGTCCCAGGGGATCGGCACGCCCCAGGAGATGCGGGCCCGGCTGAGCGAGAAGTCGTGCAGCCCGCCCTTGATGAAGGCCAGCGCTTCGTTGTAGCGCTCGGCGGGACGCACGAAATCGGGTTGGTCGGCGTACAGCTTCTCGAGCTTCTCCTGGAAGGCCGAGAGGCAGAAGAACCAGTTGTCCTCCTTCTCCCGCTCGAGCACGATCAGGTGGATCGAGCAGCGGTCGCCCTCCAGCAACTCGGCGTCGGTCTTGAAGTCGGCGCAGCGCGGGCAGTACCAGCCCTCGTAGGTGCCCTCGTAGACGAAGCCGTTGTCCCTGAGCCGGGTGACCACCTCGGCCACCACGGCGCCGTGCTCGGGGTCGCTGGTGCGGATGAAGAAGTCGTTGGTGGCGTTCACGCGCTCGGCGACGCGCCGGAAGCGCTCGGCGTTCTTGTCGGCCAGCACACGCGGGGAGACGCCCAGGCGCTCGGCCGCCTGGGCCACCGGCTCGCCGTGCTCGTCGGTGCCGGTGAGGAAGAAGACATCCTCCCCGCGCTGACGCATGTGGCGGGCCAGCACGTCGGCGGCGACCGTCGTGTAGACGTGCCCCAGGTGGGGCTCGCCGTTGACGTAGTAGATGGGGGTGGTCAGGTAGTAGGACACGGCTGGGAGCCGAGACGCAGCGACCGATCGGCCGTATGGCCGAGTCGAAGGTCCCGGTGCTCTGCCGATGCTACTTGCGCGCGCCGGGCTCAACGCCCCCCGAACAGAGGGCGCACCAGCGCGCGCAGGTCCCGCGTCCTTCGGGCTCCTTTCGATTTCCCGCCCCCGGGTCGCCCCAGGCAGGCCGCGGCCGCCAGCAGCCCGACACAGGCCAGCGCCCAGCCCAGATCGGGACCGGAGGTAGAAGCACCGCTCGCCCGGGGCTCCGGTGAGGGCCGGCCGGGGTGGGAGGGCGCTACGTCGGGCGGGGCAGCGCCCTGGGGGCCTGCCTCCGGCGCCCGCGCCCCCTCTGCGCCCCGCACCCCCTCTGCGCCGCGCACCCCCTCTGCGCCGCGTGCCTCCCGCGCCCCACGCGCCCGCAGGCGTGCCGTGGGGACCAGCGGGCGGACCGGCACCAAAGAGCCCACCGGCCGCACAAGCGCGGGGCGACTCACCCGCCGCCCGGCGGGGACGCGCACGCGGCGAGCGGCCGGCACGCGAACGGGACGTGAAGCGGGCACCCGTCCGGGCACGCGGGCGCGACCAGGCACACGCACGGGTTCGGGCGCCACCGCCACCGGTCGAGGGACCGTGACCGGCGCCGGGGCGCCCCGCGGGGCCTCCCGGGGCGCGGCCGGCGGTGGGGGCAGGAAGTCCATCGGGTCGTGGTAGGCGTGGCGGTCGCCGGCCTCGCGCACGCCGAAGTGGAGGTGCGAAGCGGTCGCGGACCGCCGCCCGCTGGTGCCCACCGCGCCGACCCGCTGGCCACCGGCCACGCGCTGACCCTCGCGCACAGAGGCCGCGGACAGGTGCAGGTACGAGGTGTCGAAGCGGCCGTCGGCCGTGCGCACCGAGACGGTCAGCCCCGAGTTGCCCGCCACACCCGCGAAGCGCACGGTGCCGGCCGCGGCCGCGACGACCTCGGCCCCCGTCTCCCCGGCGATGTCGATCCCGCGGTGCTGGCCGCCCGCATAGGCGTCGCTGCCGTTGCGGTAGCTCGTGATCAGCTCGCCCCGCAGCGGCCACTGCCACCCCTCGGCGGCCGTCGCGGGACCGGGCAGGCAGGCCAGGATGACCAGGGCGAAGATCGCAGCGCGGAAGGGCATGCCGCGAAGCTACGACGACCGCGCCGGGTCGTGGGCCAGGTCGTGCGAAACCGTCACCGGCCGGTGAGAAGCGTGACGGTCGGCGCCGTGGCGTCACCCTCGGAGACCTAAGCGTCACTCGGTCAACGCGCGATACAGGTCGTTCGCGCTGGCCCCGGTCAGCTCGGCGACCGCCGCGGCCGCCGGACGCGGCTTGGCCCCCGCTTCGACAAGCCGCCGCAGCTGCTCGAGCCCCTCGGGCTCGCCTGCCCCGACCGCCTGCTCGGTGGCCGGTCCGATCACCAGCACCACCTCCCCCTTCAGAGGTGACTCGGAGAAGCGCCCGGCCAGCTCGCGCGCCGTTCCGCGCGCCACCTCCTCATGCGCCTTGGTCAGCTCCCGGCAGACGGCCACCCCGCGACCGGCGTCCAGCTCGGCGAGCAGGGCCAGCGTGGCCGGGGCGCGGCGCGGCGACTCGAACGCGACCAGCGTCCCGCCGGGCTCGGACAGCACCCGGCGAAGCTCGCCCTTCTTGCGCGGCAGAAAGCCCGCGAAGCGCCAGCGGTCGGC
>JBPCNQ010000255.1:0-3313 GCA_051001095.1 Thermoleophilaceae bacterium | reverse complement strand
GACCAAGGGCGTACTCCTGATCGGCCCTCAAAAAGCCGCGCGCGTGACAATCGCGTGACACCGACCCGGCGGCGGAGCGGTCGAGTGCGGTGCTCATTCGGCTCTAGCCAGCGGGAGCCCGCTCGTGGTGCAGGGGATCGAGGATGTATTACATCTAGGGTCGCTCAGGCCGCAACGCGAGAGCGCTCGCGCTCGGCGACCACAGGTTGCCGCTGGCGCACCGTCGCGCGGGGCTGCGGCGCCACGGGCACGACCCCTTGGGCGGGCTCGGCCGAAGCCGGCGCGCGGGTCAGCCACATCAGGGACACGCCCAGCAGCTGCAGCAGTCCAGCGCCACAGCCGAGGAAGGCCAGATCCGAGAGTGTGAAAGGGAAGGGCATGCGAGCTTTGTCGCTCAACTCCCCCTTGCGCTGCAGTATGTGACCGCGCGCGTGGACGTTTGTTCCACGCTTCGCACGGACGGCATCGCCGCGCCTCTGTCGGGCCCCTAAGTCAGAACAGGCGGATCAAGACGTTGATCAGGATGGTGAGGCCGATCGACAGGAGGATCGACCCCACCAGGCAGCCGGGCATGAAGCGCACCTCGGTGCGCCTACCCGGCCGCTTGGTGAAGCGGAACATCTCTGCTGACTAGTGGTCGTCGCCGCCGGAGCTGTACGGCTCGCGCGAACCCGACTTGGCGATCCCGCGGCTCAGCATGTAGCCGAGCGTGAGGATCGTGATGTAGAGCCACGCCTTGTCGGCGGTGAAGTAGTCATTGCCGCCGTCGCCCTCGATCTGCTTCGCGGCGATCAGGATGCCGATGAACACAATCACGTAGGTGACGAACTCGCTGGTCTTGAAGAACTGCTTGGTCTCGGTGCTCAGGCTCCGAGCGCGGTTGCCGATGCCTCCGCCCAAGCCGTCGCCTGATTCGCGTCCGTAACCGGTCGTCTCGTCTCTTGCTGCCATAGGGGACTCCTATCCGTGGGGACTGGTAGAGCCCGAGTCTCGCCGAGCCTGTGTTCCAGCACTGGGGGACCCTCCGGGATTGCGTCATGTGGGATAACGGGCAGCGGGCCAGCGCCACCTGCTAATCCTCGTAGGAAGATGTCCAGATGGCGGATATCCCAAACACCGGTCCGAGTGCGCCAACACCCAGGGCAGTGGGGGTAGGATCCTGTTGCGCATGCCGGAGTCCTTCGAACACCCGACCCAAGCGCGCAGCGAGGAGCTGACCGAGCGTGACTGGACGCGTGGGGTCGAGGCCGAACCGGGGTCCAGCATGACGGCCGAGGTCTCGAACGCGATGGTCGGCTTGAAGAAGAAGTTCTACGGGCGCGGACCCACCAAGGCAAAGGCGTTCATCAACGACAACTACGTCTTCTGCGTCCTCGACGGGGGCCTGACCCAGAACGAGAAGACCCTGCTGGATGCCGGGGAGGCCCGCCTGGTGCGCAGCTACCGACTGCGCTTCCAGGAGGTCATGGCTGGGCCGACCACCGAGGCCGTGGAGCGGATCACAGGTCGCAAGGTGCTGACCTACAACAGCCAGATCATGTTCGACCCGACGGTCGTGGTCGAGATGTTCATTCTCGACGGCGAGCCGGCCAAGGCTGTCTGAGCAAGCCGCCGTGAGCGTCAGCCCCTCGCGTCCGGTGACGGCGAACCTCGCCGACATCGTGGGCGGCACCCCCATGGTCGAGCTCACCCGGGTGGCGCCGGAATGCGACGCCGACCTGATCGCCAAGCTCGAGACCTACAACCCCGCCGGCAGCGTCAAGGACCGGATCGGCGTGGCCATGATCGACGCAGCGGAGGCGGAGGGCCGGATCGAGCCGGGACGCACCACGATCGTCGAGGCCACTTCGGGCAACACCGGCATCGCCCTGGCGTTCGTGTGCGCCGCCCGCGGCTATGACCTCGTGCTGATCATGCCCCAGGGCATGAGTCGCGAGCGCGAGGGCCTGCTCAGGCTGTACGGCGCCGAGGTGCAGATCACCGAGTCGATGGGCGGGATGACAGAAGCAGTCGACGCCGCCAGGCGGGTCGCTTCCGAGCGCGGAGACTCGTTCATACCGGATCAGTTCTCCAACCCGGCAAACCCCGAAGTGCATCGCCGCACGACCGCCGAGGAGATCTGGCGCGACCTGGACGGGCGGGTGGACGCGCTGGTGGCCGGAGTGGGCACCGGAGGCACTGTCACGGGAGCGGGCGGACGCCTGAAGGAGCTGAACCCCGACGTTCTCGTGATGGCGGTCGAGCCGGCCTCCTCGCCGGTGCTCTCGGGCGGGCAGCCGGGTCCGCACAAGATTCAGGGCATCGGGGCGGGCTTCGTGCCGGCGGTGCTCGACCGCGGTGTCATCGACGAGTTGGTGACGGTAAGGGACGAGGACGCGATCGAGACCGCGCATCGCTGCGCCCGCACGGAGGGGGTGCTGTGCGGCATCTCGTGCGGAGCTGCCCTGTGGGCCGCCATCGAGCTCGGGTCGCGCCCCGGGATGCAGGGCCGCCGGGTTGCGGTGGTCATGCCCGATTCGGGCGAGCGCTACGTGAGCACGCCCTTCTTCGCCCCCTCGTGACTCTCTCGGCGACCGAGCTGGAGCGCTACTCGCGCCAGCTGCTGATGGACGACTGGGGCGGCCAGGTACAGGAGCGGTGCAGGGCGGCGCGTGTGATCGTCGTGGGCGCCGGGGCGCTGGGGAGTCCCGTGGCCACCTACCTGGCGGCGGCCGGAGTCGGGCAGATCGGGCTGGTGGACTTCGATACGGTCGAGCTGTCCAACCTCCACCGCCAGCCGCTGTTCCTGACCCCCGATGTCGGGGGCCCCAAGGCGGAGGTGGCCGCCGCCAAGCTGGGGCTGCTCAACCCCGAGGTGGCGATTGAGCCCTACCCGGTGGAGCTGAGCGAGGCCAACGCCGAGGCGATCGTGATGGGCGCCGACGTGGTGGTGGACTGCACCGATTCCTTCGAGTCCCGCTACACGGTAAACGCCGCCTGCTGCGCCCAGGACGTGGCGCTGGTGGAGGCCGGGGTGGTGGCCTTCGAGGGCCTGGTCCTGTCCATTCGCCCGCGCGAGTCCGCGTGCTATGAGTGCGCGTTTCCGGTCGCCCCCCCGCCGGAGGCGCGGCGCGGCTGCCGCGAGGTCGGTGTGCTGGGAGCGATGGCCGGGGTGATCGGATCGTTCCAGGCACTCGAGGCGCTGAAGCTCATCAGTGGGGTCGGGGAGCCGCTGACCGACCGGATCATGCGCGTGGACGGCCTGTCCTCGGAGCAGACCATCGTCTCCACCAGCCGGCGCGAAGACTGCCCGGCCTGCGGAGACCGAGTGCCC
>JBPCNQ010000254.1:0-4933 GCA_051001095.1 Thermoleophilaceae bacterium | reverse complement strand
GTCTGCTCCTTTTGTGCTGTTTTGTTTTGGTCCACCACGTCCCCGATCCCTTGCCGGGGTGTCTTTTCTCCTCGGCCGAGCCGATGGCCCTGGCCCGGCTCAACGCGGTGGACACAGCCGTGAAGGGGGCGCTGGAGCACGGTCTGGCGTGAGGGTGCGCCGGCCGGAGATGTGGCACCTCGCCGGTAGTCTGGCCGCGTGTTCCTGGACGAGGTCACGGGCGCTTGGGTCGTTGCCCTGCGCGAGCAGGTCTCGGACCTGCACATCGTCGACGTGCACACCCACCTGGGAGAGAACGACCCCGACGGCTTCTCCTGCAACACAGGGCAACTGACCGACACGCTGGCCAGCGTGGGCGCCCGCGGAGTCGTCTTTCCGATGCAGGAGCCGGAGGGCTATGAGGCCGCCAACGACATGGTCATCGAGGAGTCGCGCCAATCGGATGGACGCCTGGTCCCGCTGGCCCGGCTGGACCCCTCCGCCGAGCCCTTGGCCGAGGCAGAGCGCAGCCTGGCGGCCGGAGCCGCGGGCATCAAGCTGCACCCCCGCGCCGAGGCCTTCGGCCTGGACACCCCGGCGCTGGCCGGAGTCTTCGCCCTGGCCGACGAGCGCCGGCTGCCGGTCCTGGTGCACGCCGGGCGCGGGATCCCGGCCCTGGGCCGTCACGCGGTAGCCCTGTGCGAGCGACACCCCGGCCTGCGGCTGATCCTGGCCCACGCCGGGATCTGCGACCTGGCGTGGATCTGGAAGGCCGCCGGCGATCTGCCCAACCTGCTCTTCGACACCTCGTGGTGGTCGGCCAGCGACCTGTTCGTGCTGTGGTCGATGGTCCCTCCCGGCCAGGTGCTGTTCGCCAGTGACGCCCCCTACGGCACGCCCGGCTTCGCCGCCTCCCTGAATCTGCGGGTCGCGCTGCAGGCCGGTCTGACCCCCGAGCAGATCCGGCTGGCCTTCGGCGGTCAGATGGAGCGCATCCTGGCCGGCGAGGACCTGGCCGACGGCGGCGCGGCCACGCGCGCGTCGCTGGAGCTCGATCCGCTGCTCGACCGGGTCCATACCTTCATCGTCGCCGCGATCGGCCAGCTGTTCGCCCGGGAGGAGCCCGACGAGGCGCTGACGCTGGTCAAGCTGGCCTGTGAGGTGGGCTCGGACACCCAGCAGGCCGGGGCCTGCGCGACGGTCCTTCGCCTGCTCGAGCTGCGCGAGGAGCTCGTCGCCGCGGGCGGGGAGGATGGGCGGCCGGCGAACTTCCCGCCGGGCCTCCAGCTGCTGGTGGCGGCCGCCGGGGTATTGCGCACACCGTCGGTCCCGATGCCGCCGCTGTCGGCGCCGACCGAGAGCGTGGACGAGCGAGCGGCGTGAGAGCCGAGGCCGCCCGCGTCCCCGCCGCGCCTGCCGTCTACTAATTCGGCAGGGATGCCGAATCAGTCACGGGCATCCCGATCCGGCATGGATGCCGAAGCAGTCAGAGGCATCCCGATCCGGCAGGGGCCGAATCAGTCAGAGGAATCCTCGAACTCGAAGTGGGAGACCTCGCGGTCGGGGAAGCGCTCGCGCGCCTCCTCGACCACGCCCTCCTCCTGCCAGTTCTTCTCGCCCCCCGCATGGGTGCAGAGCACGATCTCGTGGGCGTCGAAGGTCACGAGCGCGTCCTCTATGGCCTGGATCGGGTCGCCCTCGCCCGTGTCGCCCACCGCCTCGATGCCCTCCTCGACCATGCGCTCGGCGCTCTCGACGGCCACCTCCTCGGCGCGACGGATCGCGGGATCGGGGTCCGATATCCAAAAGCGCATCTTGCTGTTCAGCGCGGGTGCCACGACCAGTACCTCGGCGTCCTGCGCCTGCTGCTCGCCCACGGCCGCGCGGAGCACGTCGGCCGAGATCGGCTCGGCAGCCACCGCGATGATCTTTCGCCTCGCGGTGCTCATGCCGCGTCACGCAGCGCGTCGATCTCGCGGTGCGAGGACAGGCGCTCGAGGGCACGCGACTCGAGCTGGCGCACGCGCTCGGCCGACAGCTCCAGGCGCCGGCCGGTCTCGCGCAGTGCCTTTGGCTCCTCGCCGTCGATGCCGTAGCGCATGCGGATCACGCTGCGCTCGGGCTCGGGCAGATCCTCGACGGTGCGGCGCAGCGTCTCCTGGGCGAGGCTGACCTGGATCTCCTCCTCCAGCTCGGGCTCGTCGCTGGGCAGCAGGTCGCCGAAGGCGGTGTCACCGTCCTCGCCCACGGCGCGGTCCAGGCTGGTGACCGTGCGCGCCGCGGCGCGGACCTCCTCGACCTGCTCCTGGGGGATCTCGGCCTCCCTGGCGATCTCCACGGCGGTGGGCTCGCGACCCAGCCGGGCGCCCAGCTCGCGCTCGGCGCGGACGATCTTGCGCTCGCGCTGGCCGATGTGCACGGGAATCCGGATCGTCCGGGCCTTGTTGGCCAGTCCCCGCTGGATCGCCTGGCGGATCCAGAAGGTGGCGTAGGTGGAGAACTTGAAGCCCTTGCGGTGGTCGAACTTCTCGGCCGCGCGGATCAGGCCGAAGATGCCCTCCTGGATCAGGTCGAGCAGCGAGAGCTCCTGGCCCTGGTACTTCTTGGCGATCGAGACCACCAGGCGCAGGTTGGAGTTGATCATCCGCTCCTTGGCCTCGAGGTCGCCCTGCTCGATCCGCTTGGCCAGCTCGATCTCCTCGAGCTTGCTGAGCAGTGGATAGCGACGGAGCTCGTTCAGGAAGAGCTGGAGCGCGTCGGTCGTGGCGCCGTTGAGGTCCTCGAGCTTGAAGTGGGTGTCGGCCACGCCCTGGCGGCCGCAGTCGTCGGTCAGCACGATGCCCCTGGCGTCGATCTGCTCGTGCAGCGTCTCGAGATCCTCGTCGGACAGGTCCAGCGCCGAGGCCTGCTCGTCCAGCTCGGAAAGGTTGATGCAGCCGATCTCCTCGCCCCGCGCCAGCAGCAGCGCGATCTCGGTTCGGGTGGAGGGGTCAGCGGCCATCGGCCAAGACTAGAACCTTGGAGCGGTGCTCGCGATCCTGCGTGTCCACCTCCAAGATGGTCAACGCGCCGAGGCTACCCATTCGAAGCCTCCGGGGGCGGAGCGGTCGAGGCGATGCGCCCGACCAGCTGGGCGGCCATGACCAGCTGCACCCCCGCGAAGGAGAGCTCGAGTGCTCTTTCCCCGACGGCGTGGGCCACCAGCACCCCCGCCACCACCCCCACGGGCGAGAGCAGCGCGAGCGTCACGGCGTCTCGCAGGCGCAGGTTGCCGTAGCGCCCCTGGCGCCAGGCGCCGATACCACCCACCAGCACGACCGCCACCAGCGATGTGGCCTCGGCGTCGATCTGGGCCAGGCCGAGGAAGACCACCAGGCCCGGGACGAAGAGCACTCCGCCGCCCACTCCGACCAGCCCCGCCAGCATGCCACCCGCGATGCCGATCGACACGGCCCCGATCACGTCGGCGGCCTCCATCACAGCACCAGGGCCACGGCCGAGACGACCAGGAGCACCGCGAACACGGCGGAGACCGCCCGCTCGGGCACGCGCTGCTGCAAGGCCGTGCCGGCGATCACGCCGCCCACGGCGGGCACGCCGATCAGGAAGCCCTCGAGCAGGTGGGCGTTGCCGTACAGCCCGTGGGCGATCGCGCCCAGTGCGGCGATCCCCACGATCGCCGCCAGCGAGGTGCCGGTGGCCTCGCGCTCGCCGTAGCCCATCCACAGCACCAGCAGGGGCACGATGATCGTGCCGCCCCCCACGCCGAAGAGGGCGCTGAACGCCCCCGCGGTCGTGGCGATCACGGCCAGCCGGAGAAGCTTGGGGGGGCGCGGCGCAGCCCGGGCGTTGGCCGGGCGAGCACCGGACCGAGGTCGGTCTGCCATCGGCGGGCATACTACGTCGGGTGTCCGCGCCAACCGCCGAGAAGCTGGCCGAGGCGCTGCGCCCGCTGACCGACGCGCCCTCCCGCGCCGCCATCTTCTGCGACATCGACGGCACGATCGCGCCGATCGTCGACCGCCCGGAGGACTCCCACGTCCGCGACGAGGTCTCCCGTCTACTCGGGCGCCTGGGCCGTCGCTACGGGATCGTCGCGTGCGTGTCCGGGCGGTCGGTGGCCGAGGCACGGCGCCTGGTCGGCGTGGGCGCCATCGCCTATGTGGGCTCTCACGGCGCCGAGGTGATGGGGGCCGGCGAGAAGCGCCCGCGGGTCGTCGACGCCTTCGCTTCCTGGCAGGACAGGGTCGGCGCGTTCGTGGGCGAGTGCCAGGATGACCGCGAGCTGAAGCGGCTGCGCATCCGCGTGGAGGACAAGGGACCGATCAAGGCCTTCCACTGGCGCGGCGCTCCGGACGAGCGGGCGGCTGAGACGTGGCTGTCGGGCGTGGCCCGCCGGGCCGAGGGCCGGGACCTCGACATCCACTGGGGGCGCAAGGTGCTCGAGATCCGCCCGCCGGTGCCCGTTGACAAGGGGGCCGGGATCAAGTCGCTGGTGGAGGGTCGATCGGTGCGCAGCGCCCTCTACGCGGGCGACGACGTGACCGACCTCGACGCCTTCGACGCCCTGGACTCGCTCCTGGGGTCCGGCGAGCTCGAATCCGCGGTGCGGATCGGAGTGCGCTCGGACGAGGGGCCTACGGCGATCGTCCAGCGTGCCGACCTCGTGGTCGACGGGGTGCCCGGCTTCACCGCGGTCCTGTCGGCGCTGGCCGAGTGAGGTTCGTCGACTTCCTCCGCACTTCGGTGCTGCTGTTCGCCGGCGCGGCCACCGCCCGGGGCATGGTGGCCGTCGCGGGGGCCAACGCACACGACGACACCGCCGCGCTGGTCTTCGCGGTGTCGTGGTGGGCGGTCGCGGCGGCGGCAGGACTGTGGCTGGGCAGGCGGATGGCGCCCCGTGGCGGCATCGAGCGCCTGCTGGCCTCGGCGCGTGCCACGAACACCCTGCCCG
>JBPCNQ010000253.1:0-5414 GCA_051001095.1 Thermoleophilaceae bacterium | reverse complement strand
CCCGCGGCCTCCAGCGCGTCGCGGACGGCGGTGAAGTCGGAGGGCCCGGTGACGACCTCGAACACGTCCCCGTCCACCGAGACGTCCTCGGCGCCCGCCTCGATCGCGGCCATCAGATCGTCCTCGGAGTAGCGCGAGGCGTCCACCACCAGCTCGCCCTTCTTCTCGAACAGGTAGCTCACCGTCCCGGGCTCGCCCAGGTTGCCGTTGAACTTGGAGAAGGTGTGGCGCACCTCCGAGCCCGTGCGGTTGCGGTTGTCGGTGAGCGCGTCGACCAGCAGGGCCACCCCGCCGGGCCCGTAGCCCTCATAGACCATCCGCTCGAAGGCGTCGGCGTCCTGGTCGGCGCCGGTGCCCTTGTTGACCGCCCGCTCGATGTTGTCCTTGGGCATCGAGGCGTCCTTGGCCTTCTGCACCGCCAGCGCCAGAGACGGATTGCCCTCGATGTCTCCCCCGCCCTCGCGCGCCGCGACGGTGATCGCGCGCGTGAGCTTGGTGAACAGCGCGCCGCGCTTGGCGTCAGCGGCGCCCTTCTTGTGCTTGATCGAAGACCACTTGGAGTGCCCGGACATCGCTTGCGAGTCTAGGCGGCCTGGGAGGAGGGCTCGCCGACTCGAACGTCCACCAATTCGGCGATGTCTTCGAAGTCGCGTGGGTCACGAGTGAAGAGCGGCAGGTTCGCGGCCAGCGCAGTGGCGGCGATCAGGAGGTCGAGGGCACGCCGGCCGCGTGCCTTACGTCCCGCGGAGGCGGCAGTCGCGTAAAGGCGACCGAACGCTCGCGCCACCGGCGCGTCAACGGGCAGCGCCTCGAAGGTGGCCTCGGCTCGCTGCAGGCGCTCCTGGCGCCGGGCCCGCTCGACCGCGTCGGACACAGCGTGTGGGCCGGCCGCCAGCTCGGCCAGGGTGACCGTGGAGACGCAGATCTCCTCCGGGAGGTCTTCCGGCTGGAACAGGTCCAGATCGATGACCACCGATGTGTCCGTGACGCCCCGTGCGGCACGTCCTTCAGCCACGCGGCGTCGGATCTTGATCGAGGGAGGCGTCGACGTCCTCGCGGAAGCGCTTGAAGTCGATCCGGGGAGCTCCGGCGAACGCCGCTATCGCGTCCTCTGCCGGGACGAACTGGCGTCGCTGTATCGGCTTGAGCTCCCCTACAGGAGCACCATTGCGGGTGACTACGAAGGACTCGCCGCGGTCCAGGGCGCGCATGATCTCGCCGCTGTTGTTGCGCAGCTCGCGCTGGTTGATCTGCCTGGCCACGGGGGCAGCGTAGCACCCGTGCTACGACCCCTTCAGACCACGAACCTGCCGTCGCGCGA
The DNA here is from genome assembly GCA_051001095.1 of Thermoleophilaceae bacterium. Classification (GTDB taxonomy): domain Bacteria; phylum Actinomycetota; class Thermoleophilia; order Solirubrobacterales; family Thermoleophilaceae; genus JAAYBF01. The sequence continues at coordinate 4,093 of JBPCNQ010000253.1, read as the reverse complement.
GAGCTCGGTGCCGTCCACGGTGATCGACCCGCCCTGGCGCAGGTCGCAGACCATGTCCCAGTGCACCGACGAGTCGTTGACGCCACCCGACTCGGGGTAGCTCATGCCGATCGCCATGTGCACCGTGCCGCCGATCTTCTCGTCCAGCAGGATCTCCTTGGTGGCGGTGGCGATCCCGTAGTTGGTGCCGATTCCCAGCTCGCCCAGGCGGCGTGCGCCCTCGTCGGAGTCGAGCATCTCGATCAGGAACTCCTCCCCACGCTCGGCGCTCGCGTCGACCACCTTGCCGCCCTCGAAGCGAAAGCGCACGCCCGAGACCTCGCGGCCGCCGTAGGTGGCGGGGAAGGAGAACGACACCTCGCCCTCCGTAGCGTCTTCCAGGGGGCCGGTGAAGAACTCGCCGTCAGGCATGTTGTGTGAGCCGGCGCAGGGAATCCAGGTGCGCCCGGCCACACCGAGGGTGATGTCGGTGCCCGGGGCGGTGACGTGCACCTCCTCCTTGCCCTCCATCCAGCCGGCGAGGCGGTTGACCTCGGCGGACTGGCGCTCCCAGGCCGTCACGGGATCGTCGTCCTCGACCAGGCAGGCGCGGTAGTAGAAGTCCTCGTACTCGCTCAGCGACATGCCGGCCTCAGCGGCGTAGGCGTGGGTGGGAAACAGGGTGAGCGACCAGCGGTGCTCACCCGCGGCCGAGCGGCGCATGGAGGCGTCCATCAGCGGCTTGCGCGCCTTCTGGGAGCGAGCCTGCTTCTTGGGGTCGGCCTGGGAGAGTGCCCGTGCGTTTGCGTCGGCCATCAGCACGATCCGCACGTCGGCGTGGTCGGCGGTCCACTGCGCGGTCGGCGCGATCCAGTCGAGCTGCTCGTCGGAGGCCAGCCGGTAGAAGGCGGCGGCCGCCTCCTCGGTTGTCAGGTTCATGATGGGCAGGCCGCCGGCCTTCAGGACCTCCTCGTACACGGCCTGCACCAGCGGCTCCGCGGTGGTGGTCGACTGGATCACGCACACGTCGCCCTTGCCCACCTTGGTGGAGTAGTGGACGAGGATCTGCGCTAGCGCCTCGGCGCGCTGGTCTCTCACTTGGGGCCCTGCCTTCCGTCTTGTGCTTCTGGTTCCACCTGGGCGAGTAGCCACTCGTGCAGGCGCGGATCGCCTTCGATCTCGGAGTGGAACGCCACCGCGAGGATGTTGCCCTGCTGGACGGCCACCGGGTGACCGTCCACCTCGGCGAGCACTCGTACGCCCTCCCCGTGCTCGGCGACCCAGGGTGCTCGTATGAATACAGCACGGAAGCGCTCCCCGAGCCAGTCGAGATCGATGTCGGACTCGAAGCTCTTGACCTGACGACCGAAGGCGTTGCGCTCGGCGACCACGTCCAGCACGTCCAGATGCTCGCGATCGAGCATGATCAGCCCGGCGCAGGTGCCCAGCGTCGGATGGCCCTGGGTGACGAAGTCCCTGAGCGGCCCAGCCAGTCCCTCGCGGTCGATGCCGAGGGTCATGGTGGTGGACTCTCCGCCCGGGATGACGAGGCCGTCTATGCCTTGAAGGTCCGCCGGGGCGCGAACCATCCTCGGCTCGGCGCCGAGACCGGTGAGCACTCGCGCGTGGGCCTGAAAGTCGCCCTGGAGGGCGAGCACCCCGATGGTGGCCACGGTGCTACCAGCCGCGGTCTTGGAGCAGTCCGCCGTGGGACTCGATCGCGTCCATCCCTATCCCGGTCATGGGCGCGCCCAGGTCACGGGAGGCGGCGGCGATCCGCGCGGGGTCCTCGAAGTGCGTGGTGGCCTCGACCACCGCGGCGGCGGTGCGTCCGGGGTCCTCGGCCTTGAAGATCCCGGAGCCCACGAACACGCCCTCGGCGCCCAGGCGCATCATCAGCGCGGCGTCGGCGGGGGTGGCCACGCCGCCGGCGGAGAACATGACCACCGGCAGCCTGCTGTTGGCTGCGACCTCGCGGACCAGGTCGATCGGAGCCTGGAGGTCCTTGGCCGCGGTGGCCAGCTCGGTGGAGTCGAGGCTTGACAGGCGGCGGATCTCGCCGCCGATCTTGCGCATGTGGCGCACGGCCTCGACCACGTTGCCGGTGCCGGCCTCGCCCTTGGAGCGGATCATCGCGGCGCCCTCGGAGATCCGCCGCAGCGCCTCGCCGAGGTTGGTGGCGCCACAGACGAACGGCACCTTGAACTGCCACTTGTCGATGTGGTGGGCCTCGTCGGCGGGAGTCAGCACCTCGGACTCGTCGACGTAGTCGACCTCCAGCGACTCGAGCACCTGGGCCTCCACGAAGTGGCCGATCCGGGCCTTGGCCATCACCGGGATCGTGACCGCCTGCTGGATGCCCTCGATCATCGTGGGATCGGACATGCGGGCCACGCCGCCGTCGGCGCGGATGTCGGCCGGCACCCGCTCGAGGGCCATGACCGCGGCGGCGCCGGCGGCCTCGGCCAGCACCGCCTGCTCGGCGGTGACCACATCCATGATCACGCCGCCCTTGAGCATCTCGGCCAGCCCGGTCTTGGTGCGGAAAGTGGACTCTTCTCTCACCCCGGTGATGCTACTCGCGGTCGTGCGGCAGGAGCGTGGCCCGATCACCGGGGCAGGAGCGCGGCCCGATCACTGGGGCAGAAGCGCAGCCCGATCACCGGGGAGGAGCGCAGCCCGATAGACGATCGGGCGAGCACCGGACCAGGTTCTCACTTCAGCTTGAACGCCTTTATGCGATCGGCGTAGGCGGGCTCGTCCAGGGCGTAGATGCCGTAGGCCAGGGCCTGCACCACGCTCAGCAGCGCCGCGTGCGAGCGCACGTAGGCGGGACTGTTGGAGGAGTAGAAGAGCTTATGGTCGGCCAGCTTGGCCACCTCGGAGAGGGTCGCGTCGGACACGCAGATGGTGGCCGCGCGGCGGTTGCGGGCCAGCTTCATCGCGCAGACGACCAGCGGATGGGGCCGGCCGGCCGAGAAGCCGATGAGGACGGCCTTCTCGTCGATCCGGCCCAGGCGCGCGAGACCCTCCTGCGACGGGCTGGCCACCACCTCGCAGCGGAGGTCGAGCAGCATCAGCAGATGGCGCAGGTAGGAGGCGAAGAAGGCCATCTGGTCGGTTCCGCAGAGCACGATGCGCTCCGCGTGGGAGATCAGGTCGACGCAGGCCTCCACCTCTTCGCGGTCGACCTTGCGGGCGGTGTCCTCCACATTGACGTGGTCGGCGGCCAGCGACGCCTCGAACTCGGTCTGGTCGATCGGGAACAGCGGCGGGTTGGCCACGTCGATGGCTCCATCGTCGCCCTCGCGTACGCGGCGGTACTCGTCGCGGGCGGCGGCCTGCAGCTCGGGAAAGCCCTCGAAGCCGAGCGCCTGGGCGAAGCGCACGACGGTCGAGCTCGAGGTGTTGGCCCGCCGGGCCAGCTCCTCGGCGGTGTGGAACGAGGCCTCGTCCAGGTGATCGACGATGTACTGCCCGACATCCTTCTGGGAGCGGCTGAACTCGTCGAAGCGGGAGCGGATCTCGGCGGACAGGGTGAGGGCTGCGATGCCGGTCGACTTCACGAGCCAGTGTTTCGCCCGCGCCCGTCGAGTTCCTTCCGTGCGGCGGTCAGCGGTCCGTCAGCTCCACACCTTCCAGGGCGCCTGACCGGCCCACAAGTCGTTCAGCGTGACCGAGTCCTTGTAGGTGTCCATGCACTCCCAGAAGCCGGTGTGGCGCCATACGTGCAGCTGGGAGTCAGCCGCCAGGCCCTCGAGCGGCTCGCGCTCCAGCACGCTGGAGTCGTCCAGGTAGTCGAAGGCTCCGTGCTCGAGGAAGAAGAAGCCGCCGTTGATCCAGTGGTCCGACCTCGGCTTCTCCCGGAAGCCGATCACCCGGTCGTCGCCCCCGATCTCGGTGACGCCGAACTGCAGCTTGGGGCGCACCACGGCCATCGTGGCCAGGCCGCCATGGCCTCGGTGGTGGCCCATCTCGGCCTGGAGATCGATGTCGGCCACGCCGTCGGCATAGGTCACGCAGAAGGTCCCCCCGCCCACCCGTTCCCGGGCCCGCAGGATGCGCCCGCCCGTCGGGGTCTCCTCGCCCGTGAAGACGCACTCGACCTCCACCC
>JBPCNQ010000252.1:0-3970 GCA_051001095.1 Thermoleophilaceae bacterium | reverse complement strand
CAGTGGGCCTCGTCCTGCTCGGCAGCAGCCCGCAGCCCATAGTTCACGTGCAGCGCGGAGACCAGGGCGCCGAGGCGGATCGCCACGTCGAGCAGGCAGACCGAGTCGGCCCCGCCGGAGAGCATCACCAGCAGGGGCTCTCCGCCGACGACCAAGCCACTTTTCCGCGCGGCCTCCAACGCCGGGCTCTCCGTCGGTCCGCTTGTCGGTATCACTGGCCCCGGAAAGCGGCGGGCAACCGGTGGCCAAGCTTGGGCACCCACCCCGCCACAAGCTCAATCTGCCCACCGGACTCGCTCCCCGCCCGGTGGGCGAAGCGCTCGCTGAAGCGCTGCGCGATTCGCGTGACGTCCGACATCCCGGATCAGCCCTCCTCTTAGCGGTCGGGCAGCATAGCCCGGCACAACCGGCGCGGCTGATCGAAGCCCTTGAGCTTGACCTGCCCCACCGCCTCGAACACCAGCCGGTCGGACTCTGACACCCGCTCCACCACCGAGTCGGTGACCAGCACCTCGCCCCGCGGGCGCGCGCCACCACCCGCGACGCCGTGTTTACCTCGCGGCCGAAGTAGTCGCCGTCGCGGTACACCGTGGCTTCGTAGTGAATCCCGATCCTCGGCTCGACTCGGGGCGCTCCGTAACGAGCGCCTGGAAGCCCATCGCCCAACCGGTCAGGGCCTGGGCGTCCTGATCCACGATCATCACCTCGTCGCCGTTGGTCTTGATCACCCGGGCGTCACCGGGGAGCGTGTGCACCACCGCCTCCACGAAGCGCTCCACGAACGATACGGCCGAAGTCCATCAGCGGAGAGGCCAGCGGCGGCAGGTCGCGCGCGAGGTGCTCCATCTCCTCCGCCATCTGGATGCCGGGCACGCCCTCGCGGATCAGCGGCTCGTGCAGCATCTGCGGGATGAGCCCCGACCGGACCCAACGGCGCAGCGTCTCCGGCGATGCCCCGGCGACCTCGGCTGCCTGCTGAGCGTGAGCGTTCGCTCGGCCATGCGGCCATGAAACCAATCAACCCGGCATGGACGCGCGGTGACATAGACTCGCCGCCCGAATACCAAGGATCCGGACGCCGTCCGTGGCGCCCGAGTAAGAGAGGGATCCGGACGCCGTCCGTGCCGTCCGAATAAGAGAGAAGGAAGAGCTTTCGCCGTGAACTACTTCGTCACGGGTGCGACCGGCTTCATCGGCCGTCACCTGGTGGAAGAGCTGCTGGAGCGCGACGCCACGATCTACGTTCTGGCGCGCGAGGGCTCGGGCGGCAAGGTCGACGCCCTCGTACAGCGCCTGGGCGCCGAAGAAGGACGGATCGTGCCCGTGTCCGGCGACCTGTTCGAGGAGAACCTCGGAGTCGAGGGCTTCACCGAGAAGATCGACCACCTCTTCCACCTGGCCGCCGTGTACGACATGGAGGCCGACGAGGACTCAGCGGAGAAGGCGAACGTCCAGGGCACCCGCAACGTGGTGGACTTCGCCAACTCCCACGAGGTCGGCCGCTTCCACCACGTGAGCTCGATCGCCGTGGCGGGCTCCCACAAGGGCGTATTCCAGGAGGACATGTTCGACGAGGACCAGAAGCTGTCCCACCACTACCACCGCACCAAGTACGAGTCCGAGTCGATGGTGCGCCGAGACGTCGAGGCCAGGACGCTGGTCTACCGGCCCGGCATGGTCGTGGGCCACTCCCAGACGGGGGTCATGGACAAGGTCGACGGGCCCTACTACATGTTCAACCTGCTCAAGAAGATGCGCGGGGCTCTGCCGGCGTGGTTCCCGCTCGTGGGCCCCGAGGGCGGCAAGACCACGATCGTGCCCGTCGACTTCGTGGCGCGGGCGATGGACCACATCGGCCACATGCCAGACGACGAGCTGCCCGGCGACACCTTCCACCTCGTCGATCCCGACCCGATGACCACCGCGGAGGCGCTGAACACCTTCGCCAGGGCCGCCCACGCCCCGCAGCTGGCGATGCGGGTGGACGAGAACCTGACCAAGGCGATCCCCGCGCCCGTGCGCTCGGCGATCATGGCCCTGCCCACCGTCAAGAAGATCCGCGACCAGGTCTACCGCGACCTCGGCATTCCTCCCGCCGCGATGGAGGTGCGCGACTTCCGCTGCACCTTCGACGCCCGCGATACCCAGCGCGCCCTGCAGGGAACCGGGATCGCCGTGCCCCCGCTGGACTCCTACGCCGGCCGGCTGTGGGACTACTGGGAGCGCAACATGGACCCCGACCTGTTCCGGGACCGGTCGCTGGCCACCGCCATCAGGGACAAGCGAGTGCTGATCACAGGCGCCTCGAGCGGGATCGGCCTGGAGACCGCGCTGCGGATCGGCGACGCCGGCGGCACCGTGCTGCTGGTCTCGCGCACGCGCGAGAAGCTGGAGGAGGTGGCGCGCCAGGTCGAGGAGGCCGGCGGCACCGCCCACGTGCACCCCGCCGACCTGTCGGACCTCGAGGACGTCGAGCGGATGGCCGCCGAGGTGCTCGACGAGCACGGCGGCGTGGATGTGCTGATCAACAACGCCGGGCGCTCCATCCGGCGGTCGGTGGCTCGCTCGTATGACCGGTTCCACGACTACGAGCGCACGATGGCGCTCAACTACTTCGGCGCGCTCAAGCTGATCATGGCCTTCATGCCCGGCATGCGCGAGCGCAAGTCGGGCCACATCATCAACGTGTCCTCGATCGGCGTGCAGACCAACACCCCGCGTTTCTCGGCCTACGTGGCGTCCAAGTCGGCGCTGGACGCCTTCTCCCGCTGCGCCGCCCCCGAGTGCGTGGCCGACAACGTCAAGTTCACGACGGTCTACATGCCGCTGGTGCGCACCCCGATGATCGCGCCGACCGACATCTACAAGGCCTTTCCGGCCATGACCCCCGAGGAGGCCGGGCAGATGCTGTGCGACGCGATGATCGAGCGGCCCAAGCGCAAGGCCTCGCGCCTGGGCACCTTCGGCGAGGTGCTCTACGCGCTGAGCCCGCAAACGGTGGACATCGTGCTCAACCAGGCCTATCAGCTGTTCCCCGACTCCAGGGCGGCGAAGAAGGGCAAGGAGGACGAGGGCAGCGATTCCAAGAGCGACGGCCAGGACGATGACGAGATGAGCACGGAGGCCGTCGCCATGGCCTACCTGCTCAAGGGCGTGCACTTCTAGGCGAAGGCTCGGCCCCGGGCCACCAGATTCTCGTAGACCTTCTGCTGAATCGTGGCCCGAACCTGCTCCGACAGCTCGAGCACCAGACGCCGGTCCTCGGCGGCGTCGGGCCCGTGGTCCGCGGTGGGGATCGGCTCGCAGAACTCGATCCGCCACTTCGAGGGCAGCGGCACCGCGCCCAGCGGCCCCAGCCAGGGAAAGGTGGGGGTGAGCGGGAAGTAGGGAGCCCGCAGCACGCGGGCCGCCCACGAGGACTGGCCCAGCATCGGGTAGATCTCCTCGCTGCCCACCACGGCCACGGGCACGATGGGAGCACCGGTGCGAAGCGCCAGCTCCACGAAGCCGCCGCGGCCGAAGCGCCGTAGGCGGTAGCGCTTCGAGAACGGCTTGCCCGTGCCCTTGACCCCCTCGGGGAACACGGCCACCAGCTGGTCGTCCTCGAGCAGGCGCAGCGCGTTGTAGGGCGAGGCCACGACTCCCCCCACCTTGCGGATGGCCGAGGACACCCACGGAAGCTCGAAGGCCCAGTCCAGCACCAGGAAGCGGGGGTAGCGCGGCAGCGGATGCTCGCGCAGGATGGCCATGGACATCATCGTGGCGTCCCAGGGGAGGATTCCGGCGTGGTTGCCGGCCAGCAGCGCGCGGCCGTGGCCGGGCACGTTGTGCATGCCGCCCACGTGCACGCGCCACCAGTGGTCATAGAGGAAGTCGAAGAGGGGCTCGACGGCGCGCACGAAGTCCTCGTCGAACCCCCACTCGTCCTCGGTGTAGCGCCCATCCAGGCGCCGCAGGACCCGCCGGGCGC
>JBPCNQ010000251.1:0-3133 GCA_051001095.1 Thermoleophilaceae bacterium | reverse complement strand
CCGCCGCGGCCGCCCGCGTGCCGGTCCCGATGTCCTCCTTGTACTCCTGCCCGGGCGTTCGCAGGTGCACGTGGGGGTCGACGAAGGCCGGGAAGGCGTGCAGGCCCTCTCCCTCGACCACCTCGGCGCCCTCCGGAGCCTCCAGCGCGCCCGGCTCGCCCAGCGCCACGATCCGGCCGTCGATGACCAGCAGGTCACCGGGCCCGTCGAGCCCGGCGCGCGGATCGAGCAGATGTGCGCTTCGCACGAGCACCGTGGCTGCCGGCACAGGGGCGCGATCGAGAACGGAGCGAGTCATGCCGGCTGGGGCTCGGTGCCGGCGCGCCGGGACGAGCGATCGGGCTCGGCCACCGGGCCGCCGGCCAGCAGCTCGTAGAGCACCGCCATCCGCACCACCACCCCGGCCTGCACCTGGTCGGCGATCAGGGCCTGCGGGGAGTCGATCACCTCCGCCGAGAGCTCCACCCCGCGGTTGACCGGGCCGGGGTGCATCAGCAGCTGCCTGGGGCCCAGGCGGCGGGCGTTGATCTGGTACTGGGCGGCGTACTCGCGCAGGGAGGGGACGAAGGACCCGGTCATGCGCTCATGCTGCATGCGCAGGGCATAGACCACGTCCGCCTGGCCCAGGTCGTCGAGGGTGTGGCACACCTCGCACCCGAGCGACTCGACCCCGCGCGGGATCAGCGTGGGCGGCCCGCAGACCGTCACGCGGCAGCCCATGCGGCCGAAGGCAAGGATGTTCGACCGGGCCACGCGGGAGTGCAGGACGTCGCCGACGATCCAGACGTTCAGGCCCTCCAGCCGGCCCGCGCGGCGGCGCAGCGTGTACAGGTCGAGCAGCGCCTGGGTGGGGTGCTCGCGCTTGCCGTCGCCGGCGTTGATCACCGCGGCCTGGGTCCAGCGGGCCACCAGTCCGGCCGCCCCGGCGGAGGGCGAGCGGAACACGATCGCCGCCGGGTCGTAGGCCGACAGGGTCTGGATCGTGTCCTTGAGCGACTCGCCCTTGTCCACCGAGGAGCCGGCGGCCTTGACCGTCACCAGGTCCGCGGACAGGCGCTTGGCCGCGATCTCGAACGAGGACTGCGTGCGGGTGGAGGCCTCGTAGAAGAGGTTGATCACGGTACGACCGCGAAGCGTGGGCACCTTCTTGATCTCGCGTCCCGACACCTCGGCGAAGCTCTCGGCCCGGCCGAGGATGCGCCCGATGCCCTCGCGGGTCAGGTCGTCCACCGACAGCAGATGGCGCCTCACGTACCCCTCCTTACGGTTATCCCGGCGTCCTCGGGCGTGATCGTCACTCGATCCTCTCCGTCCAGCTCCGCGAGATGGACCTGCACCCGCTCGTCCCGCGCGGTAGGCAGGTTCTTGCCCACGTAGTCGGGCCGGATCGGCAGCTCGCGGTGGCCGCGGTCGGCCAGGACGGCCAGCTGCACGCGGGCGGGACGCACGTAGTCGAACAGGGCGTCGATGGCGGCCCGCACCGTGCGGCCCGTGAACAGCACGTCGTCGACGAGCACGACCGTGGTGCGCTCGACCGGGAAGTCCACATGGGAGGCGTGCACCACGGGCTGGGCGCCCGGCTGGCGCATGCCCACGTCGTCGCGGTAGAAGGAGATGTCGACGTCGCCGAGGGGCACCGGCTCGCCGAGAAGGTCGGCCACCAGATCGCTCAGGCGCCCGGCGATCAGCGCGCCGCGACGGTGGATGCCCACGATGGCGATCGGCTCGCCTCTGTTCTTCTCGACGATCTCGTGAGCGATGCGCACCAGCGTGCGCCGCACGTCGTCGCGGTCGAGAACGACCTTGTGGGTCAAGCGGGTCTGCCCCTTCCTGGCCTCGCGGGACCGGGTTAAAGGAACGGCACGGCGAATGTAGCAGTGCCCGCGGCGGGGTCGTTGCGCGAGCTGCGTTGATGCCTTGAGGGGGCCCCAAAGCCTCTTATACTCGTCGCGTGCCCAGTCGAGTCGTCCTCTTCTCCACCGACTCCTGCACCTTCTGCGTCCACGCGAGGTCGCTGCTCACGAAGCGGGGCGTAGCGTTCGAAGAGGTCGATCTGGGCGAGCACCCAGAGCTCCAGGCCGAGCTGACCGGCGTCACGGGGCTCACGAGCTTCCCCCAGATCCTCGTCAACGGCGAGACCCTCGGCGGCCTCAACGAGCTCCGGGCCGCGGACAAGAGCGGGACGTTGGCTTCCTGGAGCGCTGACTAGCCGCGGGGCGCCGCTTCGCCCCCGGAACCTCGTATGTCCAGCGGCGAGGACACCAGGAGCTTTCGCGTGCCGCCGCAGGCGGCGGCACAGATCAACACCCACGCCCTCCTCGCCGCAAGGCGCTTCCGCTCGTTCGAGCTCTACGTGGAGGGCTACACCGAGGCGCTCGCCGAACTGCCCGAGGAGGTGGCCGGGGACCTTGCCGGCGCCGGCGACCCCGGCATCCCGGTCCAGCGGACAGCCCTCGACCAGCTGGCGGCCACCCGTCGGGAGCTGGTGGACCTCGCCATGGACGCGCGGGCAGCAGGGCCGGAGAACGTCGAGCGGCGCCACCCGTCTGTCGAGCCAGACGTCAAGCTGATGCCGATGCCCGAAGGTGACGACCCCAGGGCGGTGGCGGCCACCTTGTACGTGGTGAGAGATCGCCTGATGCGTGAGGGCCGTGAGGCTGCGGATCAGATCGATTGCCTGGTGGAGGCCATGAGCAGCGTCCCGGACCCGGCCGTGCTGGCCCTCGCCGCCCGCTTGGAGCGCCTCGCCAGGGGGCTGAGGCCTCGCGGGGCGCCCCCCGGGGCCCACGAACCGCGTTAAAGAAATGGCACCAATGGAGCAGTGCCCGTGGCGGGACCGGTCGGGCCAAGACGCAGTCCCGATGCCCTCGGCGGCGCCACGGCTTCGAGAAAGGGGGGCAGGAGCGCCTCTTCAGCGAGCTGACGCCAATCCTCACCCCTCCCCCCCGACCCGTCGCAGCCAGAAGCCCGAAGGGTAGTTCTGGCCCGTGTAGCCGGGCACGAGCCTCTCGAAGCGCTCGGACTCGTAGCGAGCCACGGCATGGTTGGCCAACAGGACCTCGAACCCGGCGTTGAAGGCGAGGAAGGCCTGAAGCAGGTACTGCTCAGTCCAGTGCATGTCGAGGTGCTCGGT
>JBPCNQ010000250.1:0-6255 GCA_051001095.1 Thermoleophilaceae bacterium | reverse complement strand
ATCAGGCCGGTGGTGTCGGCGTCCAGGCGCCCGACGGGGTAGAGCCTGCGCTGCGAGGCCACGTACTCGACCACGGTGCGCCGGCCGTGGGTGTCGGCGGCCGTGGAGACCACCCCGGCGGGCTTGTGCAGGGCGTGGACCTCGCGCGGCTCGGGCGCGACGGGACAGCCGTCCATCCGGACTCCGCTTGACTCGTCCACATCGCGGGCGGGGTCGCGGACCACCTCGTCACCGACCTGGACGCGGCCCTGGGCCACCAGCTGCTCCGAGGCTCGGCGCGAGGCCACTCCGGCGTGGGCCAGGTACTTGGCGAGGCGCATCGTTGAAGGCTGGCACAGCCCTGGCCGCCGGCCGTCACCCCCCGGCCCGCCCCCGCAGCACCACGAGCTCTTCATGGCGGTGGCCCGGCTTCAGCAGCCCCGCGCGCTCCAATTGCACCACCCGCTCGGTGAACAGCGGGCCCAGCGGCCCGGTCTCGCTCTCCACCAGCTCGGCCTGGAGACCTACATGGCGCATGGCTTGAAGGGTCTCCTCCGTACCGCAAATCGAGCTCTGGACGACCATCAGCGACCCTCCCGGGCGCAGGTGGGCAGGGGCGCCGGCCACCACTCGGTCGATCAGCCTCCGGCCTCGCTCGCCCCCCTCCCACGCACGGCTGGGGCCCCTGGTGGGAAGCTCGTCGTCGCCGGGAATGTATGGAGGGTTGCTGACGACCAGGTCGAACTCCCGCCCGTCAAAGGGGCCGAACAGGTCGCCGTGGTGCGCATGCACCTTCACCCGGTTCAGGGCAGCGTTGAGGCGGGTGGTGGCCACCGCCTTGCGCGAGACATCCACCGCCTCCACCTCCCTCGCCCCGCCCCGTGCGGCCGTCAGCGCCACCGCACCGCTCCCGGTACACACATCAAGCACGCGCGAACCGGATAGCCGTGGCTCGGACTCGACCAGCCGAGCGAGCATCCGTGTGTCGGTGTCCGGCTTGTAGACGCCGGGCGGGACCAAGATCTGCACGTCCGGCCACTTCCCCGGCGCCACGAAGGAGAAACAGCCGGAGGCTCTGCGCCCGGCCAGGCTTAGAAGCACCCGGATCGGGCATAACGCAGGTCGTGCCTATCCTCCCCGCAGCCCGCGGGCCCCTGAGCGAGGCCCTGCTGGAGGAACTGCAGGGACCGGTGCACGGACTGGAGCTGACCGCCCCGCAGGCCGATGACGCCCTCGGCGACGAAGACCTCCAGCTCTCGCTCTACCTCTGCTATGAGCTGCACTACCGCGGCCTGGACGGCGTGGACGAGCGCTGGGAGTGGGAGTCTTCGCTCCTGGGATTGCGGGCTGAGCTGGAGGACGGCTTCGAGCGCGCAGTCCGCGCGGCGGCCTCCGCGCCTCTGGAGTGTCCGTCCTCCGGAGAGTCCGACAGGGCGCTGCGGGCCATCGCCGACGCCGACGAGGGTCCTTCCCTCTCCCTCTACCTGGCTCGGGAGGGCACAGAGGAGCAGGTGCTCGAGTTCATGGTGCACCGCTCGGCCTACCAGCTCAAGGAGGCCGACCCCCACTCGTGGGCGCTCCCCCGCCTGAGCGGCGAGCCCAAGGCGGCCATGGTCCAGATCCAGGCCGACGAGTACGGCGGAGGGCGGGCGGACCGCATCCACGCGGAGCTGTACGCCCGATCGCTTCAGGCCGTCGGCCTGAGCCCCGAGTACGGCGCCTACCTCGACCACATCCCCGGCTCCACGCTGGCGACGGTCAACCTGATGTCGCTGTTCGGCCTGCACCGGCGTCTGCGGGGGGCGCTGGTGGGCCATCTGGCGCTGTTCGAGATGTCCTCGGCGATTCCCAGCCGCCGCTACGGCGACGCCCTGCGCCGCCTGGGCCGGCCGCAGGCGGCCCTGTTCTTCGACGAGCACGTGGAGGCCGACGCCGTGCACGAGAACATCGCGGCCGTCGACCTGGCGGGCGGGTTGATGCGCCAGGAGCCTGCGCTCGGTCCCGACATCCTGTTCGGCGCAGAAGCGCTCATCGAGCTCGACCGCCGCTCGGCCGAGCGCGTGCTGGGCTCTTGGTCGGCAGGCGAGAGCTCACTGCTCAAGCCGCTCCACGAGCCCGCTCACGCCTAGCCGATCGTAAGTTAGACGCGCTTCTCCCCGGGTGAACGAAACGCCCCCCGCCCGCAAGGAAGGCTTCAGATGATCCTCCGTCTCGACCGGCACGCAGCCGAGCTACCGCCCCCCTCAGACCCGGATCCGTCAGGCGCGCGGATCGTCCAAGAGCTGATGGGCGGACGCTTCGGCGAGATGTCGACGTTCATGAACTACACGTTCCAGTCGTTCAACTTCCGCAACCGGCAGAAGGCCCGGCCCTTCTACGACCTGGTCGCCAACATCGCGGCCGAGGAGTTCGGCCACATCGAGCTGGTGGCCGGCGCCATCAACACGATGCTCACCGGCGCCAGCGCCGACGAGCAGGCGCCCAACGACTCCATGACAGACCTCAAGGACCAGGGCATCAACCCGCAGCACTTCGCCGCAGGCGGGCAGGGAGCGCTGTGCCAGGACTCAAACGGCAAGCCGTGGAACGGGGACTACGTGTTCTCCTCCGGCGACCTGGTCGAGGACCTGACGCACAACTACTTCCTCGAGACGGGCGCCCGCAACGGCAAGCTGAAGGTCTATGAGATGTGCGACCACCCAGCGGCCCGGGCGCTGACCGGGTATCTGCTGGTACGCGGCGGGGTGCACCAGGTGGCCTACGCCCGTGCGGTAGAGAAGCTGACCGGCGCGGACCTTACGAAGTTGTTCCCCTCGCCCCGGATCCCCACCGACAAGATCCCGGAGAGCAAGCAGCACATCGAGAAGGGACTGCACACCCAGCTCTACCGCTTCTCGCCGGGCGACTACCGGGAGCTCGCCGCCGTCTTTAACGGCCCGCACCCCGAGACCGGCGAGGACCTGCAGGTCGTCGATGAGGCCCCCGAAGGCGTGCCGCCCGTGGACCTGCCGGCTCAGCCATCGGTCTTCGCGCCCGACTACGCGCCGGAGGAGATCGCCGAGATCGCCCAGCGTCTGCGCAAGGAGGCCGGCCTGCCCGACGAGCCCACTGGGGAGGTCGCCAACCCCTAGTCATCTGATGCCGGGCGGGTGCATCCCGCCCGGCATCGTCGGCCACCAGCGGCTGGGGACAGAGCCGAGCGCGGGCGGCAGGAGCGGTGCTCAGCCCTCCTGCTGGTCAAACCGCTCCCGGCAGCGCTCGATCTCGTCGACTGCCTCGGCGTGCGAGCCCCAGCCGTCGAGACGCCACTGCTTGCCCTCGAGCTCCGTGTAGACGGAGAAGAAATGCTCGATCTCCTGGGCCAGGTCGCCGGGCAGGTCCTCCAGCTTCTCGAGCTTGCTCCACGAGGGGTCGGAGGTCGGCACTCCAAGCATCTTGTGGTCGGGTGTGTCCCCGTCGTACATGCGCAGCAGCGCGATCGGTCGTACGCGCACCACGCAACCCGGGAATGTCGGCTCGCTTACCGCGACGAGGCATCCAGCTCTTCGCCCTCCTCGGTACGCGTGTTCTGCACGAAGCCGTACTCGGTCGGGTAGGCGACCGACGCGAACAGCCGCCGGTCGAACTAGATCGAGCCCGTCTCCTGGTTGTACTCGTACTTGTTGCGGCTGCCCTTCGGGATCTCGATCAGGATCGGGACTGGTTCACGCGATGACATCGCAAGCACCTACCCGCACGGCGCCGCCCCAACCGGGCGAATCCGTCGCCCAGGATGCAGCGGGGCTCCGGCAAGGGCCCTCACGCCGGAGAATCAACGCCTCTGGTCTCGCGCCCGCTCGGCGCCTTAAAGCCGGTCAGCTTGTGGCTGCCGTCGCAGAAGGGCCTGATGCGCGATTTCCCGCACCGGCAGAGGGCGACCACCTCGCGTCCGGTCTCGATGGCCCGGCCCTCCTGGTCCTCGAGTCGGAAGCCACCCCGGACCAGCAGGGGCCCGTCGCGGTAGGGCGTGATCACGGTCTCGTCCTGGTCAGCCATGAGCGGGCCTACCCGGCCGGGCCTCTATCCGCTTCGGCGGCCACGGCCGCCTCGGGCAACATGGTGGCGCCGCCGACCACGGGGCCCCCGGCTCCGGGCCCTGCCGCCCGATACCACGCGATCGTGCGCAGCAGGCCCTGCTCCAGCGGTGTGGAGGCCGAGAAGCCGAACGCCTCTCGGGCGCGGCTGGTGTCGAGCATCCGGCGCGGCTGGCCATCGGGCTTCGTCGGATCCCACGCCACGCGTCCCTCGAAGCCGGTCAGGCGCGCGATCAGTTCGGTCAGCTCCCGGATCGTGATCTCGCTCGAGGCCCCCACGTTCACCGGCTCGCGGCCGTCGTAGCGCTGCGTGGCCGCCACGATCGCGTCGGCGCAGTCGTCCACGTACAGGAACTCGCGGGATGCGCTCCCGGTGCCCCAGCAGTCCACCTTGCCGGCGCCGGTCGCACGCGCCTCCTCACACTTGCGGATCAGGGCGGGAATCACGTGGCCGGACTCGAGGTCGAAGTTGTCGCCCGGCCCGTACAGGTTCACCGGCATCAGGTAGACGCCGTTGAGCCCATACTGCTCGCGGTAGCCCTGGAGCATGACCAGCAGCGCCTTCTTGGCGATGCCGTAGGGGGCGTTGGTCTCCTCCGGGTAGCCCTCCCACAGGTCATCCTCGGAGAAGGGCACGGGCGCGAACTTGGGGTAGGAGCAGACGGTCCCGACCTGCACGAACTTCTCCAGGTCGCGCTTTCGCGCCTCCTCGATCATATGCAGGCCCATGGCCATGTTCGCGTAGAAGTAGCGGCCGGGGTTGTCGCGGTTGGCCCCGATCCCGCCCACCTCGGCGGCCAGGTGGATCACGGTGTCGGGAGCGAAGTCGCTGTAGGCCTGGGCCACGGCCTGGGGGTCGGTGAGCTCGTACAGCGGGCGCCGGGGCACCGTGACCTCGGCCGCGCCGGCCCGCTCCAAGCGCTCGCAGACCTGGGCGCCGAGGAACCCGGAGCCCCCGGTGAGCATCACGCGCTTGCCGTCTACGTGCTCGGCCATCCCCGCGTCCGAGACTACCGACGAGTCCGTGCACCAGCGCTCAGTCCACCGGCAAGCCGGGGATCGCGCCGTTGCGAAACGCGTCCACGAAGAGCCGGTGATCCTCCCTGACCACCTGCGCGTAGGCCGCACCGAAGCTCGCGATGTCGGAGGCGAAGCCGTCCTGGTCCCCACCGATGCACTCGGCTATGGCGGCCTCCACGTCAAAGCCCACCAGCTCGCGGTCGCTGCTCGCGTCGGGCACGCAGTGCACCTTGGCCGTGGCCTGGCCCAGGGCCTTCACCAGCGGCACGATCTCGCTGGAGGAGGCGACCAGGTCCCAGTCCAGGTCGGCTTCGTAGGGCGACACCTCGGAGACCACGAAGCCCCTGCCCTCCAGCGAGCACCATCCGAGCCAGGGGTCGGCGTGCGCCTGGAGCGCCCGCTGCGAGACAGCGGTGCGGTGGCCGTGGTGATGGAAGGCCTCCCTGATCGCCTGGTCGGTGACCACCCGGCTGGGCGCCGCCACGTTGCCCTGCTTCATGGACAAGATCACGTCGTTCTCCAGCGCCTCGGTGGGGCCCTCTATCAGCAGGCTGTAGGCGGGCAGGCCGGCGCTGCCGATGCCAAAGCCGCTGCGGCCGACGATGTCCTTGACCGTGTAGGAGACGCTCTGCTGGCGCTTGTCCTCGGGCACCGTCTCCAGGTACTCCCGAAACGCGGCGTAGACCATGCCCTGCTCGTCGGGTCCCAGGCGACGGACGCCGGGGCCGTCGGAGAAGGACCGGTCCCCCGCGTCCACGACGGTCTGGGCCTCGAGCATTCCCACCCGAGCCGCCTGCCGCGCGGCGAGCAGGACGGTGCGAACCGTCCCGTCGGTGTTGTGAAGGGTGAGCCGGAAGTCCTCGTCGCGATCGCCTTCCGCGAAAGCGCGCACCTGGTCGGCGTAGCTGCTGGCGTAGGCCTCGTTGATGGTGCGCACCGTCTCGTCGGACAGCGCCATGGTGAAGCCCAGCAGGCTGACGCTGGCGGCCATGCGGCGCAGGTCCCAGGTGAAGTGGCCCAGGTAGGCCTCGTCGAAGTCGTTCACGTCGAAGACGAGCACGCCGTCCGAGCTCATGTAGGTGCCGTAGTTCTCGGCGTGCAGGTCGCCCTGGATCCACACCCGCCGCGTCCGGTCGTCCACGAACCGGTCCTCCAGATCGGCCACGTCGGCGTAGAACAGGCA
>JBPCNQ010000249.1:0-10809 GCA_051001095.1 Thermoleophilaceae bacterium | reverse complement strand
CGCTGGGGGTTGTTCTTGATGGTCTGCACGCCCTCGGGCGACAGTGTGCTCAGCATCGCGTAGGTGGGCAAGGCGTCCTCTCTCTCGATCCGAGGCGCCGGTCGGCGCCCGCACGTGTTGTCCCAGGTTTGCCCATTCGGCGCAAGGTTGCGCCGTGACCGGCGTAGAGGGGAGCCCGGAAGGGTAGGTTCTCCCCACGCCGCAAACCGGTTGTCGGAGTAAAACCACCAAGGGGAGCGACCATGTTCCAGCGAAGGATCCTCGTGCCGGCCCTCTTGGCCTGCACCGCATTGGGGCTGCCGGCAGCCGCCGACGCCGCCACCCTGGCCCCCGAGAAGCCCTGCTACGACGGCGACGACCTCATCAAGTTTGGGGGCGCGGGCTCCGCCCCCAAAGCCCCGATCGCCGCCGCGCTCGGCGGCCAAGCGCTGCAGGGAACGGTGACGACCAATGCGACCGGCGCCTTCCTGGCCAAGCTGGCCGCTCCGTTCCTGACCACCGCGACCGAGCGCGTCGAGACCCTCACAGCCAGCGACGGCGTGAACGTGGGCACCACGGGGGTCCGGCGAAGCATCGTCCGTGTGCTCGTCCGCCCCGCGAACGCCAGCCCCTACCGGACGCGCCGGTTCAGCGCGCGCGGCTTCACCACCGGCAAGACGCTCTACCGCCATGTCGTGCGCGGCAAGAGGGTCAGCAACTCGCGCCAGGGCCGACTCAAGGGGGCGTGCCACACGCTCAGCTACAAGCGGCGTCTGTTCCGCCGCAGCGCGAAGACCGGCACCTACCGGGTGCAGTTCGACACGTCCCGCAAGTACAGCTCCAAGCGCCTGCAGCGGTTCCGCTTCCGGGTGCGCGTCTACCGGATCGTCCGGCGGGCTTCGGCAGCAACAGCTTCGGCCGCCACCGCCGGGGGCACGGCCGAGCAGTGGACGCAGGTCAAGCAGGAGGGCGGGGAAGCCGCCCCTGGTCAGACCTCGACTTCGGGATACCGCGTGCGCAGGTGCTCGGCGAGCGTCTGGCGCACGCGGCGCCTCTCCTCGGCGCTGGCCATCCGGTAGCGGCCCAGCAGCTCCTTCTGCCCCTCCAGGGGCAGGCCCGCGATCTCCCAGCGCACGGCCAGGCGCTCGAACAGGAACTCCACCTTGCGCTGCCAGCGATCCTCCGCGTCGGCGGCCGGCTTGGCGTCCAGGTCGCCGAGCTTGCGCAAGGTCCCGGGGGTCAGCTCGTCACGCAGCCTGAGCACCTCGCCGCCGGGTCCGGAGTAGTCGGAGGCCGGCACCCCGCCGGCACCGACCTCCTTGCTGCGCCTGCGTGAGCGCTTGCCCACTACGCGGTCGCCACGACGTCTGCGGCCTCTGACCGGGTGAGGCTGAGCTCTCCGTCCTCGGCATCCACGGCCACCGTGTCGCCGGGACCGAACTCACCTTCCAGCAGCCTGAGGGCCAGCTTGTCCACGAGCCGCTTCTGGATCACGCGCTTGAGCGGGCGAGCGCCGTAGATGGGGTCGTAGCCCAGGTTGCCCAAGAGCTCCTTGGCCGCGTCGGTGAGCTGGACCTCCACGCCGCGCTCGCGCACCCGGGAGACCAGGTCGTCGACCTGGATCTCCACGATCTGGCCGATCTCGTCGCGGGAGAGCGGCGCGAACTCCACCACCTCGTCCAGCCGGTTCACGAACTCCGGCTTGAAGGTGGCGCGCACGCCGTCCATGCCGCCGGCCACGTTGGAGGTCATGATCACCACGGTGTTGGGGAAGTTGACCGTGCGGCCCTGGCCGTCGGTCAGGCGCCCGTCGTCCATGACCTGCAGCAGCACGTTGAACACGTCGGCGTGGGCCTTCTCGATCTCATCGAGCAGCACCACCGAGTAGGGACGCCGGCGCACGGCCTCGGTGAGCTGGCCGCCCTCGTCGTAGCCCACGTAGCCGGGAGGCGCGCCCACCAGCCGTGAGACGGAGTGCTTCTCCATGTACTCGGACATGTCGATGCGCACCATCGCCTGCTCGGAGTCGAACATGAACTCCGCCAGCGAGCGGGCCAGCTCGGTCTTGCCCACTCCGGTGGGGCCGATGAACAGGAAGGTGCCGATCGGCTGGTCGGGGTCCTGGAGGCCCGCCCGCGAGCGGCGCAGCGCGTTGGAGACCGCCTCCACGGCCTCCCCCTGCCCGATCACCCGGTCGTGCAGGCGCTCCTCCATGTGCACGAGCTTGGCCACCTCGGACTCCATCAGCCGCGACACGGGGATCTGGGTCCAGCGGGCCACGACCTCGGCCACGTCCTCGTCGTCGACCTCCTCCTTGAGGAAGGTGCGGTCGGACTGCAGCTCGCCTAGCCGCACCTCGGTGTCCTTGGCCTCCTGCTGCAGGCGCGGGATATCGCCGTATCGCAGCTCGGCGGCCCGCTGGAGGTCGGACTCGCGCTCGGCCCGCTCCGCGTCGCGGTGCGCCTGCTCCAGGCTCTCCTTGGCGGCCCGGATGGAGTCGATCGCCTCCTTCTCGCCCTTCCAGTGGGCCTTCATCTCGTTGGACTGCTCGCGCAGATCGGCAAGCTCGCGCTCGATCGCGTCGCGCCGCGCCACGCTCGCCTCGTCGGTCTCCTTCTTCAGTGCCTGCTGCTCGATCTCGAGCTGCTGGATTCGCCGCTCCACGACCTCGATCTCCTCGGGCATCGAGTCGATCTCGATCCGCAGCCGCGACGCGGCCTCGTCGATCAGGTCGATCGCCTTGTCGGGCAGGAAGCGGTCGGCGATGTAACGCTGCGACAGCGTCGCCGCCGCCACGATCGCCGCGTCCTGCACGCGCACCCCGTGGTGCACCTCGTAGCGCTCCTTGAGGCCGCGCAGGATGGCGATAGTGGCCTCCACCGTGGGCTCGCCCACGGGCACGGGCTGAAAGCGCCGTTCCAGGGCGGCGTCCTTCTCGATGTGCTTGCGGTACTCGTCGAGCGTGGTCGCGCCCACGGCCCGCAGCTCGCCACGGGCCAGCATCGGCTTGAGCAGGTTGGCGGCATCCACGGCGCCCTCCGCGGCGCCTGCGCCGACGATCGTGTGCAGCTCGTCCAGGAACAGGATCACCCGGCCGTTGGACTCGGAGATCTCCTTGAGCACGGCCTTCAGCCGATCCTCGAACTCGCCCCGGTACTTGGCGCCGGCGATCAGCGATCCCATGTCCAGCGCGATCACGCGCCGGTCGCGCAGCGAGTCGGGGATGTCGCCGGACACCACCCGCTGAGCCAGCCCCTCGGCGATGGCGGTCTTGCCCACGCCGGGCTCGCCGATCAGCACAGGGTTGTTCTTGGTGCGGCGCGACAGCACCTGGATCACGCGGCGGATCTCGTCGTCGCGCCCGATCACCGGGTCGAGCTTGCCCTGCTCGGCGGCCTCGGTCAGGTCGATGCCGAAGCGCTCGAGCGCCTGGTAGCGGTCCTCGGGGTTCTGGTCGGTCACGCGATGCGGTCCTCGGACCTCGTTGACGGCGTCGGTGAGCTGGTCCCGGCTGGCGCCCACGTCGACCTTCGGGTCGGCGGCGAGGGCCAGTAGCAAGTGCTCGGTTGACACGTACTCGTCACCCAGCTTGCGGGCCTCGTCCTCGGCGCTCTTGAGCAGCTCGATGGTCTCCGAGGCCAGCGAGGGGGACTCGCTCGTGTCGCCCGTGACGGTGGGAAGGGCGTCGAGTGCGGAGTTGGTTCGCGTCCTGATCGTCGCCACGTCGGCACCCGCGCGCTCCAGCACCGGGGCCACGATTCCCGCTCCGCCTTGGGCTCCGCCACGCTGCTCCAGCAGGGTGCCGAGCAGGTGGTGGGGCTCCATCCGGGAGTGGCTCCTGGCCGCCGCCAGGCGCTGGGCAGCTGCGATCGCCTCCTGGGACTTCACGGTGAATCTGTCTGCCTGCATGGGCGTCTCCGGATCGGTCGGTCTATTCAGATCTAAGCCTCAGAGACTTAGGTTAGAGATCGCTCGCGCAGGCGTCCAGACGATTTTTGGAACCCATGGGGTTCGGGACGCAATATCACGCTCCTGCCCCAGCCTGGCCGGCTGGCCAACCGGCCTTGGACACGCGGCGATCGCCATTTGGCCTTTACCCCCGTACTCTTCTGCCGGTGGACGGCGCAGCCGGTGGACATTCCCCTGCCGTGAACGGGCTCCCTGCGGCGGGTGGTCTCTATGACCCCCGCAACGAGCACGACGGTTGCGGCGTGGCCTGCCTGGCCCGCCTGGACGGCGTGGCGACCCGCGAGACGGTCGAGCGGGCCATCGGTGCGCTGGTGAACCTCGAGCACCGCGGAGCCGAGGGCGCCGACCCCTCCACAGGTGACGGTGCCGGCATCCTGATGCAGATCCCGGACGCCTTCCTGCGCGCCGAGGTGCCGTTCGAGCTTCCGCCCGCGGGCCGCTACGGCGTGGCCATGTGCTTCCTGCCCCAGGACGGCCCCCGGCGCTCCGCGATGGAGGAGCTGGTGGAGGCCACCGCCCGCGAGGAGGGGATGGACGTGATCGGCTGGCGCGACGTGCCGATCGCGGCGGCCGAGGCCGGCGAGCGGTCGCGGGAGGTCGCGCCGTACTTCCGCCAGGTCTTCCTGAAGCCAGGCCCAGCCGCCGGCTACGAGGCCGACACGATGCCGGGCGAGTCGACGGCATCGACCTCGGCCGGGGCATCGTCCTTCGAACGGACCCTCTACGTCCTGCGCAAGCGGGCCGAGAAGGAGGCCGGAGGCGAGCTGTGCCTGCCCAGCTGCTCCTCGCGCACGATCGTCTACAAGGGGATGCTGTCGGCGCCGCAGCTGTCGCGCTTCTATCCCGATCTGGCCGACGAGCGGGTGGCCAGCGCGCTGGCCATCGTCCACTCGCGCTTCTCCACCAACACGTTCCCCAGCTGGGCGCTGGCGCACCCGTTCCACATGAGCGCGCACAACGGCGAGTTCAACACGCTGCTGGGAAACGTGAGCTGGATGCGCGCCCGCGAGGCACGCCTGGCCGCCGGCCCGCTGGGCGATCACGTGGCCCGGACCCTGCCCGCCATCCCGGCCGGCCTCTCGGACTCCGCCGCCTTCGACGCGGTGCTCGAGCTGCTGGTCCAGGGCGGGCGCTCGCTGCCCCACGCGGTGATGCTCATGACTCCGGAGGCCCACGAGGGCCGGCCGGACATGCCCGAGGCGCTCACCGACTTCTACGACTACGGCTCGATGCTGATGGAGCCCTGGGACGGGCCGGCGTCGGTGACCTTCACCGACGGTCGCATCCTGGGCGCCACGCTGGACCGCAACGGCCTTCGCCCGGGGCGCTGGGTGGTCACCCGCGACGGCTGGTTCGCCCTGGCCTCGGAGGCCGGCGCCTTCCACGTTCCCTCCGAGGACGTGGAGCGCGTGGGCCGGCTGCTGCCCGGGCGCCTGGTGGTGGTCGACCCCGAGCACGGGGGCCTGCTCGTGGATCGCGAGGCCGAGCTGGAGGTTGCCCGCGCCAAGCCCTACGGAGCGTGGTACGGCGAGCACTCGCTCCACGTCGAGGATCTCCCCGCCGGACGCCCGCGGGAGCGTCCGCTGGTGGGCCGCCGCGAGCGGCACCTGGCCTTCGGCTGGACCCAGGAGGACCTAAAGACCGTGCTGGCCCCCATGGCCGACAAGGGCGCCGAGCAGGTCGGGTCCATGGGCAACGAAGCTGCGCTGGCCGCACTCTCGCAGCACGAGCCGCCGCTGTTCTCCTACTTCAAGCAGCTGTTCGCCCAGGTGACCAACCCGGCCATCGACCCCGTGCGCGAGAAGGTCGTGATGAGCCTGCGCACGATCGTTGGCCCCGAGGGCGACCTGTTCGAGGAGACCGAGGAGCAGGCCCGCCGGCTGATACTCGAGCAGCCGATCATGACCGACGACGAGCTGGCCCGGCTGCGCGCGGTAGAGACCGCGCCGCTGACGTCGCGCACGCTGGACGCCACCTGGCCCGTCGAGGAGGGGGAGGCCGGCCTGGACGCGGCGCTCGACGCGCTCTGCGCCGCGGCCGACACCGCGCTCGAGCACGGCGCCGGCGTGCTGATCGTGAGCGACCGGGCGCTCAGCTCCAAGCGGGCTGCGGTGCCGTCGCTGCTGGCGCTGTCGGCGGTGCACCACCACCTCGTGCGCGCGGGGACCCGCACGCGCACGGGCCTCGTCGTCGAGTCCGGTGAGCCACGTGAGCCCCACCACATCGCCGCCCTGATCGGCTACGGAGCGGCCGCGGTGAACCCCTACCTGATGCTGGAGTCGGTGGGAGACGCGCAGGGAAAGGTGGTCGCCTCGCTGGGCAAGTCGCTGCTCAAGGTCATCTCCAAGATGGGCATCTCGACGATCCGGTCCTACAACGGAGCGCAGGTCTTCGAGGCCGTCGGCCTGGACCGCGACCTCGTCGAGCGCCACTTCACCGGGACTCCTTCGCGGATCGGCGGAATCGGCCTGGACGGCCTGGCCCGCGAGGCGCTGGACCGCCACGCCCGGGCCTGGCCCCACGAGCACGGCGAGGCGCTGCCCGACCACGTGGAGGACGCCCTGCTTCCCGCCGCCTCCGCCCGTCTGCTGCCCCAGGGCGGCCAGTACCAGTGGCGGCGCGACGGCGAGCGCCACATGTGGGATCCGGCCACGATCACGGGCCTGCAGCAGGTGGCGCGCGGGGCGGGGCCCGAGGCCTACGAGGAGTTCGCCCGGCGCGTGAACGAGGAGAACGCCGCCCACGGGATGCTGCGCGGCTTGATGAAGCTGCGCACCGACCAGGAGCGGGTGCCGCTTTCCGACGTCGAGCCTGTCGCCGAGATCGTCAAGCGCTTCACCACCGGCGCCATGAGCCTGGGCTCGCTTGGCTCGGAGGTCCACGAGACGCTGGCCGTGGCCATGAACCGCCTGGGCGGACGCTCGAACACCGGTGAGGGCGGTGAGGACCCGCGCCGCTTCGCGCCCGACCCCAACGGGGACCTGCGCCGGTCGGCGATCAAGCAGGTGGCCTCCGGTCGCTTCGGCGTGACCACCGACTACCTGGTCAACGCCGACCAGCTCCAGATCAAGGTCGCCCAGGGGGCCAAGCCGGGCGAGGGCGGCCAGCTGCCCGGGCACAAGATCACGGCCGAGATCGCACGCCTGCGCCACTCGACCCCCGGCGTGGAGCTGATCTCCCCGCCGCCGCACCACGACATCTACTCGATCGAGGACCTCAAGCAGCTGATCTATGACCTGCGCTGCGCCAACCCGCGCGCGTCGGTGTCGGTCAAGCTGGCCGCGGAGGTCGGCGTGGGCACGGTCGCCGCGGGCGTGGTCAAGGCCAACGCCGACCACATCGTGATCGCCGGCCACGACGGCGGCACCGGCGCCGCCGCGCTGTCCTCGATCCACTCCGCCGGCGTGCCGTGGGAGATCGGGCTGGCCGAGGCCCAGCAGACGCTGATCAGAAACGACCTGCGCTCGCGCGTGATGCTCCAGGCCGACGGTCAGATGCGCACGGGCCGCGATGTGGTGGTGGCCGCGCTGCTGGGCGCGGACGAGGTCGGGTTCTCCACCGCCCCGCTGGTGGCCGCGGGCTGCGTGATGATGCGCGTCTGTCACCTGAACACCTGCCCGGTCGGGATCGCCACCCAGGATCCCGAGCTGCGCAAGCGTTTCACGGGCACCCCCGAGGACGTGGTGCGCTACCTGCTGGCGGTGGCCGAGGAGGTGCGCGAGCTGATGGCCGGCCTGGGATGCACCCGCTACGAGGACCTGGTCGGGCGCGTGGAGCTGCTGGAGACCGAGGATGCCCTGGACCACTGGAAGGCCGAAGGCGTGGACCTGTCGGAGATCCTCGGCTTCCCCGAGGGCTCAGGCGACCGCCCGCGCCGCCACGAGGACCCGCCCATGCCGGTGCTGGACAACTCGGTGGACCACCTCCAGCTGCTGCCGGCCGCCGTCCACGCTATCCAGAGCGACGAGCCCGTGCACCTGAGCCGGAGCATCGCCAACGTGGACCGCACGGTCGGCGGCCTGCTGTCCGGCGAGATCGTGCGCCGGCGCGGGCCCCAGGGGCTTCCCGAGGGCACCATCGACGTGGTGTTCGAGGGCTCGGCGGGGCAGAGCTTCGCGGCCTGGCTGGCCCCGGGCGTGACGCTGACCGTGGAGGGCACGGTGAACGACTATGCCGGCAAGGGCCTGTCGGGTGGCGTGATGGCCGTTCGTCCGGCCCGGGGAAGCCACTTCGACCCCGACGAGAACGTGATCGCGGGCAACGTGGCCCTGTACGGCGCCACCAGCGGCCGCGCCTTCTTCCGCGGGCTGGCCGGCGAGCGCTTCGCCGTGCGCAACTCCGGCGCCCGCGCGGTGGTCGAAGGCGTCGGGGACCACGGCTGCGAGTACATGACCGGCGGGCGCGTGGTGGTGCTCGGTCCCACCGGCGTCAACTTCGCCGCGGGCATGAGCGGTGGCATCGCCTGGGTGCTGGACGACGAGGGCCTGCTCGCCGGTCGCTGCAACCAGGAGATGGTCGACCTCGAGCCCCCGGCCGCAGAGGACGCCACCGACCTGCGCGACCTGCTCGCCGAGCACCACGCCCGCACGGGGTCCACGCACGCCAAGCAGCTTCTGGACGACGAGGAATCGTGGGCCACCCGCCTGGTGCGGGTCATGCCGCGCGACTACCGGGCCGCGCTGGAGCGGGCGGCCAAGGACCAGCACCGCGCCCAGGGCGCGGCCGCCTGATGGCCGACCCGCGCGGCTTCCTGGAGGTCCACCGCGTGCCGATGCCCGAGCGCGATCCGGCCGAGCGCGTGCGCGACTCGCACGAGATCTTCGGCGTGCTGGCCGAGGCCGAGTTGCGCGAGCAGGGCCGCCGGTGCATGGACTGCGGGGTTCCCTTCTGCAACAACGGCTGCCCGCTGGGCAACCTGATCCCCGACTGGAACGACTTGGTGCGCGAGGGCCGCTGGCGCGAGGCGATCGACCAGCTGCACGCCACGAACAACTTCCCCGAGTTCACCGGACTCGTATGTCCCGCCCCGTGCGAGTCGGCATGCGTGCTCGACATCTCCGGGGACCCGGTGATGATCAAGCAGATCGAGTACGCGATCATCGAGCGCGCCTTCTCGGAGGGCTGGGTGGTGCCCCGGCCGCCCCAGGAGCGCACCGGCCAGACGGTGGCGGTCGTGGGTTCGGGTCCCGCGGGGCTCGCCGCCGCCGCCGAGCTGAACGCGGTCGGCCACGCCGTCACCGTCTACGAGCGCGACGAGGGCCCGGGCGGCCTTATGCGCTTCGGCGTGCCCGACGCGAAGATGGAGAAGTGGATCATCGACCGCCGCGTGAAGGTGCTCGAGCAGGAGGGGATCGAGTTCCGCTACGGCGTGGAGATCGGATCTGACGTCGACGCCGACGCGCTGGCGCAAGAGCACGACGCGGTCGTGGTGTGCATCGGCTCGCGGGTGGAGCGCGAGCTGGGCATCCCGGGCTCCGACCTGGCCGGCGTGCACTTCGCGATGGGCTACCTCTACCAGCGCAACCGCGCGGTGGCCCGCGACGAGGGCCGGGAGGGCCCCATGGCCGAGGAGGAGATCACAGCCGCGGGCAAGCGGGTCGTGGTGATCGGAGGCGGGGACACCGGAATGGACTGCCTCTCCAGCGCCAACCGCGAGGGCGCCGTAAGCGCCCTGATGCTCGACGTGTACCGGCCACTCCCCGACTCCGGGCGCTACGCGGAGAGCCCGTGGCCCGAGGCGCCGCGGCGGACGGCGACGACCTACGCGCTCGAGGAGGGCGGCGAGCGCCGCTTCGGCTGCCAGATCACCGAGATCGAGGGCGAGGACGGCCATGTGGCGCGGGTGCACGGGCGCCAGGTGCAGGGCAAGTCCTCGCGCGACCTCAAGCCTGTGCCCGGCTCGGAGTTCGTTGAGGAGGCCGACCTGTGCCTGGTGGCGATCGGCTTCAAGCACCCCGAGCACGGCGGCGTGGTGGCCGGCCTCGGCGTGGACACGGACGCGCGCGGGAACGTGCGCGCCCCGCTGTTTGCCACCTCGCGAGACGGCGTCTACGCCGCGGGTGACGCCCGCCTGGGCCAGTCGCTGATCGTGAACGCGATCGCCGACGGCCGCCGGGCCGCGCGCATCATCGATCGCCGCCTGCGCGAGCCCGAGGCCGCGACACAGCCGGCCGTCGCCTGACCGGTCCCGTGGCGGACCAGGGGGCATCGCTCGAGGACTCGGTCGCCGCCTTTCACGAGATCCTTAGGCGGCGGGCGGTCGCCAGGGGTAGCCAAATGCCTCAGCCCGAAGGCCGGCCTATGCGCACCCGCACGCTGCCACTCCTGCGCGCCGGTCCCACCAGCGCCTGACCGGGTGGCTCGTAGGGCACCAGCTCGGCCTTGACCGACCGCCGCACCCGCCGAATCTCGGCCTGCAGCTCCTCCTGGGCGCGCTGCGCGGCGCGCTCGATGTTGGTAAGACGACGGCGCATGCGCGCGACCTCCTGCTCGAGCTGGAACACGCGCTCGACTCCGGCCAGGTTCATGCCCAGCTCGGTGGTGAGCGCCTGGATGCGACGCAGGCGCTCCACGTCCTCGTCGGAGTAGAGGCGGGTGTTCTTGGGCGAGCGCTTGGGCTGGATCAGCCCCCTTTCCTCGTAGATGCGCAGCGTCTTGGGGTGCATGCCGGCCAGCTCGGCGGCCACCGAGATCATGTACACGCCGCGTTCGTGCCGTTGGTCGGGCATCAGTCGGCCCTCTCCCCGAGGATGCGCTCGCGCGGGTTCTCGTCCATGACCGCGGCCAGCTCGTCGACCACCTCGCGCTGCTCGCGCGAGAGCGAGCTCGGCACGTCGACGGTCAGGCGGTAGTGGATGTCGC
>JBPCNQ010000248.1:0-3471 GCA_051001095.1 Thermoleophilaceae bacterium | reverse complement strand
GGTCGCGGCCAACTCGAGAGCGGCGGTTGACTTGCCGGCTCCATCCATGCCACTGAGCGCAACGACGCAGCCTCACCGCGGCCCACGTCCCTCACGCGCCACCAACGACAGCGGAGGTCTTGCAGGCAAACCCAGCCGCGCACCCGCACGGGCGCGGAGTGCTGCGCGGCCGGGTGTCGAGGGCACCCCGGCAGCCAGCGCGGCGCGCACCGGCAGACGCCCGGCCCGCGCGGTAGCCGCGAGCCGGTCGGGGTCCGCCACGAGGGCCGCCAGGTGCCTGAGGGGGCCCATCCCGGCCAACGCTTCGAGGCTTGCCCTGGCACCCGGCTCGCCGAGCGCGGGGCGAACTTTGCGCAGGACCTTGTCGATCGGCCGGCCCGCCACGGCTTCGGCGGCGTGGATCAGCAGGCGATCGGCCGGCGCGGCGACGGCGAGGCCGTCCGGCCGAGATGCGCTGCGGCCCACCACGCCCGCGAGCGGCGGGTACATCTTCGGCCAGCCGTGGGCGGCCAGGGCGTCGACGACCACGGTCTCGCCCGGCAGCAGTCGCCACATGACGTGGCCCGGATCCTGGGGGGCCGCGGTCAGGCCGGCGTCGCGCAGGGCACGAGCCACCACTGCGTCGCGACCGGGAAGCACGACGACGTCTACATCGGCGCCCCCGAGCCCCGTCCCGCGCCAGAGCAGCACGGCGCCAGGCACAGCTCGGCCGAGCGCTCCGAGAAGCTCTCGGGCGCGCGCCTCATCCATGGGAGGGCACACGCATCATGCGGTTCAGCGTCCGCTGGACCTGCGCCGGCACCCCACGCGTAGGACCCGAGCCCTCCTACTCCGACCCGCGCAGCACCGCCGCGAGGGTCAGTACGAGGATCCGGAGGTCCAGTGCCAGCGACCAGTTGGAGATGTAGTAGTTGTCCCATTCGATCCGGTCGCTGACCGAGGTCTTGCCCCGCAGGCCGTTGACCTGCGCCCAGCCCGTGATGCCCGACTTGACCCGGTGGCGATCGTCGTAGCGGTTCACGCTCTGGCCGAACAGCTCGACGAACTCCGGGCGCTCCGGCCGTGGGCCCACGAGGCTCATCTGCCCGAACAGCACGTTCAGGAGCTGGGGCAGCTCGTCCAGCGATGTGGATCGGATGAAGGCCCCGACGGACGTCCGGCGGTCGTCGCCCTCCACGCCGCCCGGGGCCAGGCCGGCCCCGACCGCCGGGCGCTCGGAGCCGCGGTCGGCCCTCGAGTCGATGCGCATCGAACGGAACTTCAGCATCGAGAAGTCCCGCCCGTCCCGGCCGATCCGTCGCTGGCGGAAGAAGATCGGGCCCGTCGAGGTGCCCCGCACGGCGGCGGCGACGGCCAGCAAGACGGGAGACAGCACGAGCAGAGCCCCGCCGGCGACGATGCGGTCCAGGCCGTGCTTGATCGCGAACTGCCAGCCCTTGGGGTCGACGGCACGGAGCGCGAACAGCGGCAGGCCGCCGATGTGCTCGAGGTCGATGCGAACGTTCACGCTCTCGAACAGGCGCGGCACCAGGGATATCTCGAGTCGGCGGGCTTCACATTCGCGCACCAGGGGCATCAGCAGGCTGTCGGGACTCGACGTGAACCCCAGTACCACGTGTCGGGCGCCCGTCTCGTCGGCCACGCGAGCCAGGTCCGAAGGGTGCCCCAGGATCGGACCCAGCCGGCCCGGCGCCATCTCCGCGGGCGGGGGGTCGGCGTCCAGGTATCCCAGAGGACGTAGGCCGAGCTCGGGCTGCTCGCGCAGGCGGCGCTCCACCTGGACCCCGATCCGGCCTGCTCCCACAATCAGCGTGGGCTTGCCGATCAGGCCGCTGACGCGCGCGAGGCGTTGCCCCCAGACCAGCATCAGCCTGGCCCCGGCCACGTACAGCGTGGCGAAGACCCAGGCGCGGGCGATCAGCGGGGCGGTATCCGCATTGGGAGAGGTGAAGGCGGAGAAGGCGATGAGCAGGGCGGCCACCAGGGAAGTGGCCGCTACCACGGTTCCCAGTCCATCGACCACCCGGACCTGCATCTCACCGCGGTACATCAGGCGGAGGGCGAAGACCAGCAGCGTCAGCGGCGGAAACAGCCACACGAGCGCCTGCCCGTCGGTGCCGAGGGCGTCAGGAGCCCCATAACGGGCTGCCTCCACGGCAAGGATTAGAAAGGTCGCATCGACCGCGAACCTCGTGACGGTCCAGCCGCGGCCCTGGAGGAGAAGACGCGCCAGACGGACCCTGAGAACCGGCTCGGACCCTTCGCGAAGCTCGCTCGGTCGCGATTCACCGACAAGCGAGTGTCTATCGGGCGTGATCGTCTTCACTGGGGTCACTCTGGCAGACCTATCGGCTCTCCGACGCCGGACCTGTAGGCCTCCCTACGACGACGAGAGCCGCCTTGCGGCGGCTCTCGTCGAATGGTACGACCGTGTGGGTCGGGGGCGAGACCCAGGCGGCTCAGACTCAGACGGAGTCGGGCGCGCGGGTCAGCCGGCGCATGCCGGCACCCAGGAGCATCAGCGAGGCGCCCGCGGCGGCCACGAGGCCGAGGTCCAAGCCGGTGAAGGGCAGCGAGTCCCCCGAGGCGGAGCGGGTGCCGTTGGCGGCAGCGCCCTTGGCGGAATCGCCCTTGGCGGAATCGGTGCCCGGAGCCGTGCCCTGGCCGTTGGAGGGATTGTCGCCGTTGTCGCCGCCGCTGTTGCCTTCGGTCTGGCCGAGGACGGATGGGCCCTTTTCCCCGTACCCCTCTCCTCCCGACTGGGCGAAGGCTGCCGGCGCCATCACGGCCAGGATGAGAGCGAACGTGGCCATCAAAGCCACAAGTCTTGATCGGTTACGGCAGTCCATTGTGAGTACCCCTTGCGTGGTCGTAGGCTTCCATCCGTGGATACCTTAGTCATTCCGGTGGCCGGAAAGACACCAGTTACCTACTTGGTACCACGTTTCCCGGGACTTCGCCACTAGTGAGCAGCTTGGATCACTATCTGCCTACCCTGTCACGCGCGATGTCGATGAAGCCGGCGTTGAGCTCCTCGATGCCGAAGGGCCGCTCAGCCGCGATCTTCTCGCGGGCCGAGACGACCGTGGGGTCGTGGGGCGAGTAGGCGGCCGCCCGCCGGATCAGCGCCAGGGCGCGCCGCCGCTCACCGCGTTCGTAGGCCAGCGCCGCCAGCTCCGCCAGGGCAAACGGCGTCCGGGGCTCCATCCGGAGCACCTCGCGCAGCTCGGTCTCGGCTCGTTGGCTGTCCTCGGTACGGATCGCGATCAGGGCGGCCGTGAGGTGTGGATCGGGGGCAAGAGGGTTCAGCGCGGCTGCGCGGTCGAGGCGCTCGAAGGCCACCCGGGGTGAGGAGGAGATCCACCCGCCGGCCGCCCGCGCGGTCTCCCGCTCGGCGAGCCACGGCGCCACCAGGCTTGCGCCGAGGGCGATCGCGCCGAGGGCCGCGGCCGCCCCGGCGGCCACCTGCAC
>JBPCNQ010000247.1:0-5223 GCA_051001095.1 Thermoleophilaceae bacterium | reverse complement strand
CAGCGCGACTGGGGGATCACCCAGCTCGAGCACGAACAGCTCGCGGCCTGCGTGGCCGAGACCCACTCGGACGAGAACATCGAGGCCGCAGAGCCCTACGAGGGGGCCGTGGAGGCGGTGCGGCGCTGGCGCCAGGCGGGGCACCGGATCCACGTGACCAGCCACCGCCGCGACGATTGCGCTCCCGCGACCCGCCGCTGGCTTGCGGCCACCGGCATTTCCTACGACGACCTGCACTGCTCCTTCGACAAGATCAGCCGCTGCGCGGAGCTCGAGATCGACCTGCTGGTCGACGACAGCCCGGTGAACATCCAAGGTGCGCGCGAGCAGGGGATGCTGGCGGCGACCATCGTCCACCCGTGGAACGAGGAGCTGGTCGCCGGCGGCGATGCCGGAGTGATCGGCGCAGCCGGCTGGGTCGAGCTCGAGCGCCGCGTGGACGACGCCTTGACCACGACCCTGAAGAACTAGACTCCGCCGCCGATGTCCGAGAGCGCGCGCACGCCGTTGAGCCCGCGGGAGCGCCGGCAGGAGGGGCAGGGCCGCGAGGCCGCGGTTCCCGCCGTCCGGGGCGACGACCTGCGCCGCTACCTGCCCGCGCTGGAGCCCGACCGGAGGCTGACCGACTGGGGTCGCTCGGACTGGGTAGAGGAAGCGCTCGACAAGACCCTGGTCGACTTCCTCTACCGCTACTGGTTCCGGGCCGACGTCGAGGGGATCGAGAACGTGCCCTCGGCGGGCGGCGCCCTGCTGGTGTCCAACCACGCGGGGGCCCTGCCGCCCGACGCGACGATGATCGCCAAGGCGATCAGCGAGGAGCACCCGCATCCGCGGCCGCTGAACATCACCGTGGAGCACTTCTTCAAGGGCTATCCCGGCCTCTCGATGCTGCTTCCCAAGGTCGGCGCCGTGGCGGCCCACCCGGCCAACGTGCACCGGCTGCTCTACGACGAGGAGCAGCTCGTCCTGGTCTTCCCCGAGGGCCGCAAGGGCACCGAGAAGCTGTACAAGGATCGCTATCGCCTACGGCGTTTCGGTCGCGGCGGGTTCGTGGAGGCGGCCATGCGCGCGCGCGTCCCGATCGTGCCGGTGAGCGTCGTCGGTGCCGAGGAGGCCGCTCCGGTCTTCGCCCAGATGGGGCTGCTCAAGCGACTGACCGGCCTGCTCTATGTACCGCTCACCCCGACCTTCCCGCACCTCGGCCCACTGGGCATGCTCGGCTACCTGCCGGCCAAGTTCAAGCTGCGATTCCTGGCGCCCATCTATTTCGACGAGGCCAACCTGCACAACGACGGGGCGCTCGTGCAGACCGTGGCCCACGAGGTGCGCGCCCGGATCCAGGAGAGCCTCCTCGACATGCTCTCCACGCGCCGGTCGGTGTGGTTCGGCTGATGCGGTCGCGGCGCTTTCTGATCACCGGCCTGTCCAACTACTGGGGCGGGCGGCTGGCCCGGGCGCTGGAGGCCGATCCCGGTGTCGAGGCCATCGTGGGGGTCGACAACGAGGAGCCGAGCGTCGAGCTCGAGCGCACGGAGTACGTGAAGGTGGGTAATCAACACGGCCTCCTACGCCGGGTGGTGGAGGCGGCCGAGATAGACACCGTGGTCGACACCCGCCTGGTGGTGGATTCCGCCGTCACCGCCGAGCGTCTCGCTCACGAGAACAACGTGATCGGCACCATGAACATCCTGGCCGCCTGCGGGGAGCGGGGCTGCGTGAAGAAGTTCGTCTTCAAGTCCTCTACGCACTTCTACGGCGCCAACCAGGACGACCCGGCCTTCTTCGACGAGGCGATGGGCCGCCCGCACCCGCCGCGCACCGCGATCGAGCGCGACATTCTGGAGGCCGAGGCCTCGGTCGCGGAGTTCGCCGACCGCAACCCGGGGGTGTCGGTCAGCGTGCTGCGCTTCGCCAACGTGCTGGGCCCCGACGTGGACACCTCGCACATCGACTTCTTCGGTCTGCCCGCCGTCCCGATGATCCTGGGCTTCGACCCCCGCTACCAGTTCGTCCACGAGGACGACGTGGTCCATGCCCTCGAGCACGTCGTGCAGAACGAGTTGCCCGGAGTGTTCAACGTGGCCGCCGACGGTGTGCTGGCGCTGTCCGAGGTCGCCGGCCTGCTGGGCAAGCCCTACGCCCCCGTGCTTCCCCCGTGGGGAACGGCGCTTGCCGCGTCGGTCGTCCGGCGCCTGGGAGTCGACATCCCGTCCGAGATGCTCACCCAGCTGCGCTTCGGCCGGGGAGTTGACAACCGCCGCCTGAAGGCCGCAGGCTTTCACTACGGCTACACCAGCCGCGAGGCGGTCATCGCGCTGGGAGAGCACATGCGCCTTCACCCGCTTCTGCGCAGCGAGGTCGAGCCCTACCGCTACGAGCGCGAGGTGGAGGAGTTCCTGCGCCGGAGCCCCAACGTGCGCAACGCCCGCCCGACGAAGGTCCAGGCGGGCGCGGGCCCAGGCCCGCCCGCGCCGCCGGTGGACCACTACGACCACCTGAGCGCCGAGGAGATCATCTCGCTGCTGGGCTCGCTGGAGCGGATCGACCTCGAGGCGCTGCGGGAGTACGAGGCCGGCCACCGCGGCCGCGACGACGTGGTCGGGGCGATCGAATCGCTCTTGGCGCGTTCGGCCCCTGCGGGTTGACTAATCCGATCGGGCCCGGCCGCCGAATAGACGGCAAGGCGGGTTGCAAACCTGTCACCTGACTGGGAAAGGCCGGCGCACATCTCTACCATGGGGGCTCGCGGGCTCCGGCAGCATCTTCGACTCATGCGTAAAACGTCCTTCATCCTCATAGCCGCCTTGCTCGTGCTCCTCGTGGGCGGCGCCGTCGGCGTAGTCGCCTACGACTCCTCGAGAAAGGACACGATCGCGCAGGGCGTGACGGTGGCAGGTGTGGACGTGGGGGACATGAGCAGCGCCCAGGCGCGCAGCCGGATCACTGCGGGGGTGGCCAAGCCCCTGGAGAGGCCGGTCGCAGTCACCTACGGGGGACGTCGCTACACCGTCTCCGCCAAGGAGGCCGGCGCGCACGCGGACGTCGGGCGAATGGTCGACGAGGCGCTGGCGCGCTCGCGGGACGGATCGATCTTCTCGCGCGTCTACCGCGACGTCGCTCACGAGAAGCAGGATGAGGCCGTCCCGGCCCGCGTGACCTACTCCAAGATGGCCGCCGGCCGGCTGGTCTCCAGGGTGGCCAAGGGTGTCGACCAGCCCGCCCAGGACGCCAAGGTCGAGTTCCCGTCGCTCGCCCAGGTCGGCTCCAAGGACGGCCTGCGTGTGGATACCGCCAAGCTGCGCACCGAGGTCTCGGCGGCGATCATCGATCCCGACCACCGCGTGGTCGCGGCGCCCGTCCAGAAGACCAAGGCCAAGGTCACGCGCAGCCAGCTGGCCAAGAAGTACCCCACCGTGCTGGTGCTCGAGCGGGCCAGCTTCAAGCTCAAGCTGTACAGGAACCTCAAGCTGACGAAGGCCTACACGGTGGCCGTTGGCCAACAGGGGCTGGAGACGCCCGCGGGCCTCTACCACATCCAGAACAAGGGCGTGAACGTGCCCTGGATGGTGCCCAACAGCTCCTGGGCGGGGAGCCTCGCCGGGACCACGGTGCCCGGCGGCTCCCCGGACAACCCGCTGAAGGCCCGCTGGATGGGCATCTTCGCCGGCGCCGGCATCCACGGCACCGACGAGACGGGCTCCCTGGGCCGGGCCGCGTCGCATGGATGCGTGCGCATGGCGATCCCGGACGTGATCGAGCTGTACCCGCAGGTGCCGGTGGAGGCGCCGATCTACATCGGCTGACCTCTCCGCGTCCAAGCCCGGTCAGACACCGATTGCCTCCCAGGGCACCTCGCTCCAGCCCTGGCTCTCCAAAGAGGCCTGGCGGTTCCCGTGGCGAATGCAGAGCATGCCGATGAAGACACCGCGCACCCGCTTGCGAAGGACTGCGTACCACATGGTGGAGGCGTCGCTTGACCCGCTGATCGGGTGCCACGGAGCCACCGGGTCGTCCAGGTCGTCCACGAGGCCGGCTTCGGCGAGCTGCCGCCGGGTGGCCGCCCGGCCGTCCTGAGTGTTGATGAAGAACCTCGACCGCGACACGACAGCCCGCAAGCCTAGTTGGGCGAGCGCCTTGCGCCTCTTTCACGGCGGCATGCGCCGCCAGGGCCTGGCCGAGAAGACCCGCCGCGCCTACGGGGTGGACCTCGAGCAGCTGGCCAGCTGGGCCGAGGCTCAGGGGCTGGATCCCGAAGCTCTCGACTTCCGGGCCCTGCGCCGGTTCGCGGGCGTGCTCTCCGAGCGGGGCATGTCGCGCTCCACCGTGGCCCGCAAGCTAGCCTCGGTCCGCTCCTTCTACGCCATGCTCGTGCGCGCGGGGCGCCTCCAAGCCAGCCCGGCCGACCTGATCTCCAGCCCCAAGCGCGACCAGTACCTGCCCGCGGTGCTCAAGCCCGGGGAGCTCACCGAGCTGTTCGGCTCCATGCCCGGCTCGACGCCCCTGGAGCTGCGCGACCGCGCCATGTTCGAGCTGACCTACTCCGCGGGCCTGCGGGCCGAGGAGGTGGTCGACCTCGACGTGAAGAGCCTCGACGCCGACGCCGAGGAGCTGCGCGTGGAGGGCAAGGGCGGCCGTACCCGAGTCGTGCCGGCCGGGGAGCCGGCGTGGCGCGCGCTCTCGACGTGGCTGGAGCGCGGCCGCCCCCAGCTGGTTAGCGATTCGGAGCGGGCGCTGTTCGTCTCCAAGACCGGAAGGCGCCTGAGCACCTCAGACGTCAGGCGGCGGCTGACCGGCGCCGTCAGGCGCGCGGCGGTGCAGGGGCGGGTCTCGCCACACACGCTGCGCCACTCCTTCGCCACCCACCTGCTGGAGGGTGGAGCCGATCTGCGCTCGATCCAGGAGCTGCTCGGACACGCGTCCATTAGCACTACCCAGACCTACACTCGGGTAGAGTCGCAACGCTTGAAGAAGGCCTATGCGCGGGCTCACCCCCGCGCCTGATCCGCGGGGAACTGTTGGAAACCAACGTCAAGGCGATCGAGCTACGGGATCTCTGGCGCCGCTACAAGGAGAGCGGTGACCCGCGCTCGCGCGAGCGCCTGGTACTGGCCTACTCGCCGCTGGTGAAGTACGTGGCGGGGCGGATGTCCAGTGGCCTGCCGGCCCACGTGGAGGAGGCCGACCTGATCTCCTACGGGCTCCTGGGGCTGATCTCGGCGATCG
>JBPCNQ010000246.1:0-7791 GCA_051001095.1 Thermoleophilaceae bacterium | reverse complement strand
AGGGGCCCCGTGGGATGCGAGGCAGTCCAGAGGGACGGGCGATGAAGGACGCCCTGGCTGGCTGGGAGATATCGGCCCGGGTGGAGCCCGCCGGTCCGCAACGGTGGCGGGTACGTCGCCCGCTCGCGCGCGAGCCCGCCGTCGAGGTAATCGTCGGCTTCCGCGACCGTCCGGCCCTCCTCGAGCGCTGCGTGCGCTCGCTGCTCGAGCGGTCGACCTACGAACGTCTGTCCCTGCGGCTGGTCGACAACGGGAGCTCTGACCCCGACCTGAGCGATCTGCTCGAGCGCCTGGACCGAGACGAGCGCGTGCGCCTCGACGCCGATCCGCGCCCGTTCAACTTCTCCGCGCTCAACAACGCCGCCGCAGCGCGCTCCAAGGCCGACGTTCTGGTCTTCCTCAACAACGACACCGAAGTGGTCGAGCCGGACTGGGTCGAGGTCCTGCTCGAACACGCGCTGCGTCCCGGCGTCGGCGCCGTCGCGCCGCTGCTGACCTATCCCGACGGGCGCGTCCAGCACGCCGGAGTGGCCATAGGCCTGAACGGCTGGGCGGGACACCCGTTCGCCGGACTGGCCCCCGACGATCCCACGCCGTTGGGGGCGGCGACCGACGGCACCCGCAACTGGATGGCGGTGACGGGGGCCTGCCTGATGGTCGAGCGGCGCAAGCTCGAGGAGGTGGGGGGCTTCGACGAGTCGTTCGCCATAGGAGGAGGGGACGTCGACCTGGGCCTGCGGCTCACCGCGGCGGGTTACCGATCCCTGTGCGTGCCCCACACGCGGGTGATCCACGACGAGTCCAGCTCACGGGACCCCCTGGCCATCCCACCGGAAGACTTCGAGGCCTCGCGCCGCAGCTACGGCGCCTATCGCACCGTGGGCGACCCCTTCTACCATCCGTCACTGACGCTTGAAGACAGCTCGTGTCGCCTGCGTCGGCGGGGCGAGCCGGGCCCGCTGTCGTGAGCGGGATCTTCGGCAAGCGCGGCCGCTACATCAGGGCTATCCTGCGCCAGGGCCCGACCGAGGCGGGCTACGCCTACTTCCGCGCCCGCCGCCGGCGCCTCAACGTGGCCGACGACCAGAGCGACCTGCTGGCGTCTGACCGCCTGGTGCTCTCACCCGGCATGCAGGTCGAGGCCGAGGATCTGGAGGCCAACTCCCGGCTGGTGTCGGCGCAGCTCGCGGGCGGCCCTACGGAGATCCGCACGATCCGCTGGCTGGTGCCGGGCTTCTACCTGGTCTGGGGGGGCGGGGTGCACACCATCCTGCGCTTCGCCGACCACCTCCACCGCGAGCACGGCGTGCAGAGCAGCTTCACCGTGTTCGACAGCGACGATGCCGCCGTCGTCGATCGGGTGCGCGCCGGCATCGCACGCGCGTTTCCCGCTCTCGCCGGCTCGGAGGTGGACCCCGCCCGCTTCGACCCGGGCCCCTCGGATGCCTGCATCGCGACCGCGTGGGAGAGCGCCTGGAGATTGGTA
This sequence comes from Thermoleophilaceae bacterium, assembly GCA_051001095.1. Taxonomy (GTDB): domain Bacteria; phylum Actinomycetota; class Thermoleophilia; order Solirubrobacterales; family Thermoleophilaceae; genus JAAYBF01. Next base: position 6,305 of record JBPCNQ010000246.1, on the reverse strand, counting down.
GGTACCCGCGCCACCCGCGCCAAGTTCCTATTCATCCAGGATTGGGAGCCCGACTTCTACCCGGCGGGGTCGGCGTCGGCCATGCTCGACGAGGTCGCCCGCCAAGGAATCCCCGCCATCGTGAACACCCCCGCGCTGGCCGACTCCTACCGCGCGCTGGGCGGCCCCGCGGTCTCGTTCACGCCGGCGGTCGATACGGCGCTCTTTCACCCGCCGGCAGCGCCTCGCCCCGACGCTCCGGTGCGAATCGCGTTCTACGGGCGCCCGCGCACCTCGCGCAATGCGTTCGGCCTCGGGCTGGAGACGCTGAGGCGGGTCAAGGAGCGCCATGGGGACGGCGTCCAGATCGTCTGCGCCGGCGAGGACTGGAGCCCCGGTCAGTACGGCATGGCCGGCGTGCTCGAGAACGCCGGGATGCTGGAGAGCATGGACGCGGTGGCCGAGCTCTACCGGTCCTGCCACGTCGGGCTGGTGTTCATGCTCACCCGTCATCCCTCCTACCAGCCGCTGGAGTTCATGGCCTCGGGCACCGTCACGGTGACCAACGAGAATCCCCATACCGGCTGGCTGCTGGCCCACGAGCGCAACGCGCTGCTGAGCCGCCCGGTGCCGGCCCTGGTTGCCCAGCAGGTCGGGCGCGCGGTCGAGGACGCCGCGTTGCGCGAGCGGCTGGTGAAAGCCGGGCGCGAGACGGTCTCGGCGCTCTCCTGGGAGCAGGGGTTCGAACGCGTGTGGAGCTCGATGACTGGCCGCGCGCCGTTTGAATGAGCGTCAGAGACGCTCGGCGATCTGCGGCGCGTCGCGCTCGAACACCCAGACGCTGAGCACACACACCGCGGTTGCGATACCGATCGGCATCAGTATCCACAGACCGCCCCCGGTCCCGGCGGCGGCGCCGGGCGCGCCGGCATCGATGACCCACTTGCGGGTCTGCTCGAGGAGGTCGGCGATCGGGTTGAGCCGGAGCATCCACTCGCGGTATCCGGGTGGGACCTTGTCGATGGCATAGAGCACGGGGGACCCGTAGAACAGGACCGTGGAGAACACGGCCCAGATCGGGGCCATGTCCCGGTAGCGGACGTAGAGCGCCGAGAGGAGCATCGACACGCAGAGGGTGAGCACGGCCAGCGGGATCACCGTCAGCGGAAGGAGCAGCCAACCCGGCCTCGGGGTCAGCCCGTAGCCCACCAGGAACACGAACACCGCGACCAGGCTGATTGCGAGGTTCAGCCAGGCCGACAGCACCCGGGCCAGGGGCACCACCAGCCGCGGGAACTGCATCTTGCGCACCAGCGACTCGCGCTCCACGACGGAGGTGACCCCCCGGGTGGTGGCGTCGCTGAAGAAGTTGAACAGCACGATGTTCATGAGCAGCAGCACGGGATAGTTGGGGATGTCGTTGCCGAAGTCGACGATCTGGCTGAACATCACGTAGAGCACGCCGAAGAGCAGCAGGGGGCGCATGAGCGACCACAGGTAGCCGAGCACCGACCCGAAGTACGTCAACCGGTACTCGGTCAAGCCGATGATCCAGGACAGGTAGGCCAGCCGGCGGAGGTCCCCGCCAAAGGCCGACGGGCCCTGTATCAGTGGCGCCTGCGCGCTCATCGCGCGGCCTGCGCGGGTGGTAGGGCCCGGTCGTGCCTATGGAGCTCGAGCGTGTGCTCGAGCTCCACCAGCCCGTACTTCGAGCGCGCCCCGTACACCAGGAACCCCGCGGCCCGCCAGCGAAACGCGGCCACCCGATTGGTGCCCTCGTGCATGCCGCAGTCCACGTAGTAGCGGGCGGGCTTGAGGGTGTTCTCCACCTTGAGGGCCAGCTCCAGGCGCTCGCCGGGCTCGAGGGCCTCCAGGGTGTGGCCGGCCAAGCGGGTGTCGGTGCCGAAGACCACCACACCGTCGTCGTTGTGGATGGTGATCCCGACCTCGGGGTCGGCAATCCGTTCTCGGGCCTCCACGACAGCGCGAATGAGGATTGGCTCGCCCTGAGCCACGGAATGGCCATCCCCGCCTTCCGCGTTCTCCACCGCCACTGAGGCGATCGTGGCCCCGCGGCTCATGTCGTCGGGGCTGGCCGGCTGCTCGGAGGCGCCGGCGGAGAAGTTGAGGTCCAGGTAGCGCCGGGCCACCGACGCCGGCTCGCCCTCCACGTCCACCGCCCCTTCGTCGAGCAGCAGGGCTCGGTGGCAGAAGCGCTCGATCATCTCCATGTCGTGGGTCACGAGAATGATCGTCTTGCCCTTTTCGCGCAGATCGTGGAAGACGTCGAAGCACTTCTGCTGAAAGGAGGCGTCGCCTACGGCGAGCACCTCGTCGATCAGCAGGACGTCGGACTCGGCCTGGACCATGAGGGCGAACGCCAGGCGCACCTGCATGCCCGAGGAGTAGTTCTTGAGCTTGAGGTCGAGCGCGTGCCCCAGTTCGGCGAACTCGATCACCTCGTCGAAGCAGCGCCGCGCCTCGCCCGGAGTCATCCCCATCATCACTCCGTTGATGACCACGTTGTCGAAGGCGGACATCTCCATGTTGAAGCCCACGCCGAGCTCGATGAAGGGCACCACGCGCCCGGCGATGCGGATCTCCCCGCCGTCGATCGCGTAGATGCCGGCCAGGCACTTGAGCAGCGTGCTCTTGCCTGAGCCGTTGCGGCCCACGATGCCGTAGAACTCGCCCTCCTGGATGTCGAAGGAGATCCCCCGGAGCGCTCGCAGCTCGTGCACGGGGGTACGACGCACCGGGTGCAGTGCGCGCTCCTTGATGCTCATCACGTGCTGCTCGGGCACTTCGAACGTCTTGTGGACCCCCGTGACCGAGACGGCGGGGGCAGGGCTTGTCATGCGGGCAAGGGTACGCGAGCCCCCAGGCCGGGGGCTTCCTGCAGAGTCGCCTTCAGCCGAAACGGCGCAACAGCGAGTAGGCGGCCCGGACGGGACCGGCAAGCCTCCCCCGCTTGGCGCGGTCGCGCGCCTTCTCCTTCAACGGATCGATCCGGCGGCGGACTCCGGATGCCGGGAGCGGCAGGGCGGCGAAGCCGCACTCCACGAAGACGGTGTGGACCTCGACCGCGAGCTCGCGCAGATCGATCACGATGTTCGGATCGCTGCCCGAGACCAGATATGAGCCGCTCGCGATCTTGCGCATGCCGTTCATCTGGAGCTTCTCGATTGCTCGAGGGCCGGTGAAGTCCAGCATGACCGCCTCGCCCCCCGACCGGGGCAAACAGCGCAGGCGAATCCAGTCCATGCGCAGGACACAGGCACCTTTGGCAGGGTCGATCCGGACTCTGCGGATCACGTCGCCCACCACGGTGCCGCCCGCGTACGAGAGCCCCAGGCGATTGCGCCGACCCTCCACCACCGCCATCCCCTGCCGGCGGAACCCCCATCCGCGGTCGCAGTAGATCTCCACGTCGCCGCTCTCGAGTCCGGAGGAGAACTCGTCCCAGGGCACCACTCCGGTGTTCATCGCCTCCACCGCGCGCACCAGGTGCTCGTCGTGGAGCGCGGCCAGGCCGAAGGGCCAGTAGATGTCCGACATCGACGTCTCCATCAGCGCCCGCGGCTCGAGGTAGCGGGCCGAGCGCACCGACGGTGCGCTCACGAGTGGCTCGAGCCCGAAGGATCCGAAGTTCTCGTCGTGGAGCCATCCCGCGAACAGCTGCGCCTCGTCGGCGGTGGGTGCCGTCATCGCGCGGCCCATGACGGAGCGCAGCCGGTCCTGTCCGTACTCGTGCAGAGGCGCGAGCTCATCGGGGAGGGTGGTGCGATAGCGCACCCATTCGCGCTGGAACGCCGCGATGCCCTTCTGGACGGCCTCGCGCTCGGCGGCCTGGATCGGGAGCGCCTCGATCGGTCCCAGGACCGGGTCGAGCCTTTCGTCGAGGTCGATCTGCGAGCCGTGGTCGGGCATGCAGATCTGCTCGAGCAGCTCCGGGCTGCGCATGAAGGCCTCGACCATGCGCTGCGGGTGACCGGCGTTGGCCAGGTAGCCGTGGGCCTCGGTCCCGTCGAGCATCCGCTCGGCGGCGCGGTCGGTGGTCATGAGGTAGAGGCCCACCGTGCGCAGGTCCGAGCCGGCGCCCCGCAAGAGGCTGTCGAGCAGCGTCTGGATCGTGGCTCCCCACCCGAGGTCCAGGAGCAGCAGGCGATCGGCGCCGGGCGGTCGGAGCTCCTCGAGGTAGCGCACGAGCCGCGCCCGCAGCTGCGCGCTCGAGGCGACGATGCGAGCCCGCAGCTCTGCGTCCGCGGTGATGCCGTCCACCAGTCGCCGGGCCAGGTGTGGCTCGCTCAGGCGCGCGTTCGCCAGTTCGGCGAACCCTGCGACCTCATCCGGCTGGACTCCGAGGGTGGAGCACAGCTCGCCCACGGTGGGCATCCGGCGACGCTGGAACATCGTGGCGATCTCGGCGGCCGAGCCGTCGAAGATCGACGCCCGCGCGCAGACCTGCCGGGAGAGCCAGATCGGCTGGGCCACGGCGGCGGTCTGGGCCGCCGGAGCAGCCGCGTTCACCAGCTGGGACAGCAGCCGCCCTTCGCGCATCATGCAGAACACCCTGCCGGCCCCAGCGTCCGCCGCGCGCTCGTGCACCCACTCGGCAAACCCCGCCATGGGTGGACCCAGGGAGCCGGCGCCAAAAGACCAGAACGGGTGCAGCTCGACTGGCTGGCCGCGGCGCTCGGTGCGGTGGAGGACCTTGGAGCGCAGGGCCGTCATGCCGTAGTCGCCGTGGTAGGGGCTCAGCGGAGCCACCCCGTGAAGGTCCTCGCGTCCGATCACCCGCGCGAGCTCGGGCGGTCTCCGTTCGAAGTAGACGCCTCTCACGCCGGCACGACCGGACGCCGCGACATCGGCCTCGTGGTTGTCTCCCACGTGGACGACCTTCGACGGATCCACGCCGAGCGCGTTGATCACGATCCTCCACAGCCCCCCGGTCTTGCCGACCCGGTAGTCGGAGGAGACGAAGACGTGGTCGACCTCCACGGCTCCCGCCGGCCCCGAGTCCAAAAAGGAGCGGACGTGGCCTTCTGAGAAGTAGGTGTCGGACACGCACGCCACGCGTAGACCCCGTTCCTTTGCGTCGCGGGCCAGCTCGGTCACGTCCAGGTCGGCGACCAGCAGGCTGCGCTCCAGCGCGACCTCCTTCTCGGCCAGCTCGTAGGGGCTGATCCGCAGCGCCCAGCGGGGGACCAGCTCGCAGATCTCGGACAGGGTGACCTCCTCGCCGCCGCCCTGATGCGCTCGGAGCTCGCGCGCTCGTCGCTCGGCGCGTGAGCGCAGCTCGGCGAACGAGCTGCCATCGATGTCGGGGGCCAGGCAGCCCTCCACGTCAAGGCGCGCCCCGAGCAGGAAGAAGGCGTTGGCGGGCTCGGGGACCTTGCGCCACAAAAACGTGTCGAAGACGTCCAGTGTCAGGACGGCGGCTGAGCCGTCCCGGACCGCCGCGACGGCCGCTGTGAGCCGGGCATCCGTGGCCGCCGGGCCCGCTGGAGGCGAGTGTGGCCCGGCAGAGGCCGCGGGGCCGGTGGACCGCGCTCCAGACGACTTCGTGGTGGTGCGGTGGTCCGGCATGAAAGGCCGGGCGCAGGCTAGCACCGGCCCTGCGGGCTAGGGTGCCGCTCATGGCCGGCGCCCAGCCCCTGCTGATCCACTCGCTCGTGGAGTTCGACGAGCTGATCGAGGCCTGTCTCGACCTTGCCGGCGCCCGGTCGGTGCTGGAGATCGGCTCGGAGTCGGGTGCGTCGACCAAGCGGCTCCTGGCCGGCGCCTCGGGGCGCGGTGGCGCGTTGTGGTGCATCGAGCCCGCCCCCACCCGGGAGCTCGAGGAGCTCGACCGCACCGAGGAGGCGTTTAACCTCGTACGTGGCGCGAGCCCGGCCGCGCTCGAGGGAATCGAGCCGTGCGACGCGTACGTCATCGACGGCGACCACAACTACTGGACGGTCTCGCACGAGCTGGAGCACCTGGGAGCGGCAGCGGGAACGGACCCCCACCCTCTGGTGATCCTGCACGACGTCGCGTGGCCCTGCGGGCGGAGGGACCTGTACTACTCCCCGCGCGCGCTGCCCGCCGAGGCGCTGCATCCGCATTCCTGGGATCTCGGGGTCGTGCCCGGCGCCGAGATGGCCGTTGCCGGCGGCTTCCGGGGTCAGGGAAGCTTCGCGGTGGCCCTCCAGGAGGGTGGCGCCCGCAACGGGGTGCGCACGGCCGTCGAGGACTACCTGGACGGCAAGGACGGCCTTCGCCTCTTCGCGGTGCCCGCGGTCTTCGGCCTGGGCGTCGTCTACTCCGCGGAGGCTCCGTACGCC
>JBPCNQ010000245.1:0-5474 GCA_051001095.1 Thermoleophilaceae bacterium | reverse complement strand
GCCCGAGCCCGGACCCGAGGCCGAGCCCGAACCCGAGCCCGAGCCCGAGCCCGAGCCCGGAGAGCCGGTAGCCGCCGAGCCGCCCACCGCCCCTTGGCGCCAACCACAACACGCCCCCCGCCCCGAGCCCGTTCGCGTGAAGCGGCCCATGAGCCGGCTGGAGCGCACCCTGCGGGGAAAGCGCTAGGACTGACGCGTGGCCGAGAGCGACCCGCCGACCGACAAGCCAGCTCGGCCCTCCGCCGAGGAGCACTGCCCCCATTGCGGCGCGTCCGCCGAGCGGGGCCAACTCGTGTGCCTGGAGTGCGGGTCGCGGATCGCGCTGACCTACCGGCGGCCGCCGAGCTGGAAGGTGCCGCTCGCGATCTCCGCCGTGGTCCTGGCGCTGTTCCTGCTCGGCGCGGTGGTGGCCGTGGTGGCGGTCGGCGACGACGCCAAGCGCGAGGTGTCCGCTGCCCCACCGCGGCCACAGTCAGCGAACGGCGCCAGAAAAGAGAAGTCTCCCCCACCCGTCACGAAGGACAAGGCTCCCCCGCCCGTCACGAAGGACAAGGCTGCTACGCCCGCCAGACGCGAGGCCACCGGCTCGAAGCCGGCCGCGGCGACGGAGAACATCGTCCCCCGAGGCGCCCTGTACGCCTGGCCGCGGAGCCTCGTCGGGTTCTCCGTGGTGATCAATACCGCCGAGGACCGGGCCAGCACCACCGCTTTCGCCGAGTCCGCGGCAAAGTCGCGGTCGGCGAAGATCGGCGTGATCCGCGCCGATGACTTCCGCACCCTGCCCAAGGGCTTCTATGTGGTGTTCGCGGGCTACTACCAGAGGCGCGCGCAAGCCGAGGAGGCCACCGCTCGCCTGGGCAAGCGCTTCTCGGGCGCCTTCACCACGCGCATCACGCGCTGACTCCGGTCCAGTGGCGCCCGACCTGCTCGGCCGCCGCCGCTACCAGGGGCCCCGGCTCCACGCGCCGGGGCTCCCCTCCGGCCTGAAGCGCCTGCATGGTGGACACCGCCGAGTGGGCAAGCGCGTGCACGTCATAGCCCCCTTCGAGCACGGCGCCCACAGGAGCCGACAGCTCGTCGGCCAGCTCCCGGACGTGGCGAGCGAGGTGGGCGAATGTCTCCGTCTGCAGGCGGCACTGGGCCAATGGGTCGTCCTGGTGGGCGTCGAAGCCGGCTGACACGAGGATCAAGTGCGGTGCGTAGGACCGAGCCGCGGGCGCCACCACGTGCTCCACCAGGCCGAGCCACTCGTCCTCGCCCGACCCGGCCGGCACCGGCAGGTTGATCGTGTATCCCTCACCCGCTCCCGAGCCGGCGTCGCCCAGGGCGCCCGTGCCGGGGTAGAACGGCGACTGATGGAGGCTGGCGAACAGCACGTCGGCCCGCGACCTAAACGCGGCGTGGGTGCCGTTGCCGTGGTGGACATCACAGTCGAGGATCAGGACCCTCTCGACCGCGGGTCGCCTCAGCGCGTGCTGCGCCGCGACGGCTACGTTGGAGAAGAGGCAGAAGCCCATGGCGCGGTTTGGCCCGGCGTGGTGGCCGGGCGGACGTAGGCCGCAGAAGCCGGTCGGGGCCTCTCCGTCGAGCAGGGCGTCGGTGAGCGCGCAGGCCGCGCCGGCGGCGCGCAGGCCCGCCTCCCACGAAGCGGGCACCACCGGAGTGTCGGCGTCGAAGGGGCGGCCGGCCGAGCAGTGCGCGCGCACCGACTCGACGTAGTCGGCCCCGTGGATGCCCAGAAGCTGCTCCTCGGTGGCGGCGGGGGCGTCACGCACATCCCAGCCGAGCCAGTCGTTGCGCTCCATGAGGTCCTCCAGCGCCCGTATGCGATCGGGTCCCTCGGGGTGGGGCCCCGTGTCGTGCTCCAGGCTGGCGGGGTGACGGAGATAGAGCGGCGGGCCGATGCCGTCTACGGTACCCGCCGTCTCGTGGACCGCGACGCCTCCAAACCCCTGCGCGCCGACGTGACCGTCCTCGGCGCGGGAGCCGCCGGCCTGTTCTGCGCGCTGGTGGCCGCCGAGGAGGGAGCCACGGTCGCCCTGGTCTCGCGTTCGCCTCTGGCCGAGTCGGCCAGCTACTGGGCCCAGGGCGGGATCGCCGCGGCCCTGGCCGTGGGCGACACCCCCGCCCGTCACGGCGCCGACACGCTCGCCGCCGGCCGTGGCGCGGCCCGGCCGAGCGCCGTCGAGGTGCTCTGCGACGACTCGCCCGACCGCGTCCGGGACCTGGAGCGCCTGGGCGTGCACTTCGACGCCGATCGCCACGGCGCCCTGGCTCTGGGCCTGGAAGGCGGCCACTCCGCGCGCCGGATCGTGCACGCCGGCGGGGCCGCCACGGGACGTCGCATCACCCGCCAGCTCTCGGCCGTGGCCGCCGCCCACGAGCGCGTCCAGGTCGTGGAGCACACCACCGCCACCGGGCTGCTGGTGACCGGCGGGCGCTGCACCGGGGTGGCGGCCACGGCCCGGGACCATGCGCTGCGGATCGCGTCGCGCGGGACCGTGCTGGCCACGGGCGGCTCGGCCGCCCTGTGGGCGCGCACGACCAACCCCGCGGGGTCGGTGGGAGTCGGCCTGTCTCTGGCGCACGAGGCCGGCGCCCAGCTGGCCGACCTGGAGTTCATGCAGTTCCACCCCACGGCGCTCGTGAGCGACGGACCACGCGACGGATTCCTGATCACCGAGGCGGTGCGCGGGGAGGGCGCGCTGCTGCTCGACGGACGAGGCGAGCGCTTCGTCGACGAGCTGGCGCCGCGCGACCAGGTGGCGCTGGCCATCGAGGAGCAGCTGAGGGTGCAAGGGGTCCCCTCCGTCGGCCTGGACCTGCGACGGGTCGACCTGGCCCGCTTCCCCAACATCGCGGAAGCACTCGTGGCGGAGGGGATCGACCCCGCCGTGGACGCGGTCCCGGTCGCCCCGGCCTCGCACTACACGATGGGCGGCGTGGCCACCGACACCGACGGCCGCGCCTCGATCGAGGGCCTGCTGGCCGTGGGCGAGTGTGCCTGCACCGGCCTGCACGGCGCCAACCGGCTGGCCTCCAACTCGCTGGCCGAGTGCTTCGTGCTGGGACGGCGCGCGGCGCGGACGGCCCTGGACACGGCCGCGCCCGGGGGCGAGACGGCCCGGGGCGAGGCCGCCCCCGCACGCACGCCTCTCATCCCTCCCCCGTCGCCCGGGACCCGTGCTGCCCTGTGGGAGCATGCCGGCCTGCGCCGGACCCCCGAGGGGCTGGGGGAGCTGGCCGGCGATGCCTTCCCGCTCGCCCGGCTGATCGCAGCGGCGTGCCTGGCCCGGGAGGAGAGCCGGGGAGCCCATCAGCGGCTGGACCACCCCGCGACCGATCCGGCGATGGACCGTCGCCACGTGGTGGTGGGCCCGGGCACAGATGCCCAGGTCGAGGAGTGGAAGTAGCGTTCTCGTAGCATTGCCGCGTGGCCGAGGCGAGCGTCCCCGAGCTGTTCCACGAGGCGATGGCCCATCTCGCCTCGGGTGTCGCCGTGATCACCACCCGCCGCTCCGACGGCGACCCGTGCGGGTTGGCCGCGACCGCCGTGGCGTCCTACAGCGCCGTGCCCCCGTCGGTGCTCGTATCGATCGGCCACGCCTCTCGCTGCCACGACCACCTGGCAGCCTGCGAGCGCTTCGCGGTGCACATCCTGCGCGCCGACGAGGAGCCGATCGCCCGCGTCTTCGCGGGCAGGAGCGTCGACAAGTTCGCCGGCCTGGACTGGCGCTGGGACGGCGGCGTGCCCGAGGTGGCCGGCGCGCTGGCCTACCTGCGTTGTCACCGGGTGGAGAACTTCGCCCGCTACGACCACACGATCCTGATCGGCGACATCGAGGGTGGTCGGGTCCACCCCGGCGAGCCGCTCCTGTACGCGCGCCGGCGCATGGACTGGGCGCTCCAGGCCGGCGACCTTCCCCTCTGATCCGAAGGCCGGGGTCGCACCGGCAAGCTTGTCCTTGCGCGCCAGTGTGTGACGGTCAGCACGCTTTAATGCGAACTTAACTTCGTATTCGTTGTCATCTGCATAGCCGGTGGGTTAGCCATACGGCGACGCGAGACCGCGCCGGTAGCGCGGACGGGAGGAAGGAGCCTGCGTGTACCAGTTCAGTCGCTCGATCTACAGGGAGCTCGCGGAGGAGGTCGGTCCGGGCAACGAGTCCGTCCGGTGCGCCGCCCGTCAGCGGCTCCTGCGGGAGTGCGAGTCGGCCATGGAGCGGCTGGCCACCGACCGCCACTACTTCGCTCGTCCGGTCCGGACGCTCTTCAACGACATCCGCTGCCTTTTCCCCATGGGGAGCCAGATGCACGTCTACCGCGTGATCGAGCGCCAGGTGACCATGGCCGCCGAGCACGTGGACACCCAGGCACGCGACGGCGTGACCTTCGACGGCAGCCCGCTGTGCTGTCACGCGACCACGCGCAAGGGCACCTCGTGCCAGCGGGTGCCGCTACCGGGCAGCAAGTACTGCCCGTCGCACAAGCACCTGGACGAGCTGCAGGTGACTGCGGCCTAGCGGCGCCATCGGGGAAAGGGTCGGCGAAGCTGGCCCGTTCACGGTGCCGGGACGGCACCATGACCTTCAGGAGTGAGGGCAGGGATGCCCTCACGGGGTAACCCCCCGGAATGGTCCTGGGCGTAGACGTCGGCGGCACCTTCACCGATGCCGTGCTCCTGACCGGCTCCGCCGTCGTGACCGGCAAGGCGGCCTCCACGCCCGACGACCAGTCCGAGGGCGTCATTGCCGCCATCGACGAGGCGCTGGGGACGGCCGGGGCAGAGGCGGCAGATGTCGACCGCCTGGTGCACGGCATGACCGTAGGCACCAACGCTCTGCTGGAGGGCAACACGGCGCGCACGGCGCTGGTGGCCACCGAGGGCTTCACCGACCTCGAGGAGCTGGGCCGCCAGGCGCGCCCGGAGCTGTATCGCCTGTGCGCGGGGCGGCCCGAGCCGGTGGTGGGCCGCGACCTGCGCGTGGCCGCCCCCGAGCGCTGCGGCCCCGACGGGGTGCTCCGCGCGCTCGACGAGGACGTGCTGCGCGAGCGGCTCGCAGAGCTCGACGACGACGTCGAGGCCGTGGCCGTGTGCCTCCTGTGGGGCTTTCGCCATCCCGCCCACGAGCGCCGGATCGCCGAGATGATCGCCGAGGAGCGCCCCGACGCCCACGTGTCCACCTCCCACGAAACGGCCGCGGTCTTTCGCGAGTACGAGCGCCTGACCACGACCACGGTCGACGCGGCGGTCTCGCCCCTGCTGCGCCGCTACCTGCGCCGCCTCACAGATCGCACGGCGCAGGCCGGCCTGCCCGAGCCGGAGATCATGCTCTCCAGCGGCGGCGTGGCCGATTCCTCGACCGCGGCGGCACACGGTTCGTGGACGGTGCTGTCGGGGCCCGCCGGCGGCGCCGTCGCCGCGGCGCGGGCGGCCCACCGCGCCGGAGCAGGCGGGGCCGTGGGCCTGGACA
>JBPCNQ010000244.1:0-5885 GCA_051001095.1 Thermoleophilaceae bacterium | reverse complement strand
GGGTCGGAGAGCTTGGCCGCCTCCTCCTCGAACACGCGGATGAACTCGTTGCCGATGATCTTTCGCTTGGCCTCGGGATCGGTCACCCCGGCGAGCTTGTCCAGGAAGCGGTCCTCGGCGTCCACGGCCACCAGCGGCACCTTGAAGTAGTCGCGGAAGGCGGCCACCACCTGGTCGCCCTCGTTCTTTCGCATCAGGCCGTGGTCCACGAAGATGCAGGTGAGCTGGTCTCCGATCGCGCGGTGCACGAGCAAAGCGGCCACGGAGGAGTCGACCCCGCCCGACAGCCCGCAGATCACCTGGCCGTCGCCGACCTGCTCGCGGATGCGGCGGATCTGCTCCTCGGCCACCGAGGTGGCGTTCCAGTCCATCGAGGCACCGGCGATGTCCTCGAGAAAGCGCGTGAGGATCTGGGTGCCGTAGGGGGTGTGCACCACCTCGGGGTGAAACTGGATGCCGTACAGCCCCCGCTCGGTGTCCTCGAACGCGGCCACCGGCGACTCCGAGGAGGAGGCCAGCGCCGTCATGCCCGGCGGGGCCTCGTAGACGGTGTCGCGGTGGCTCATCCAGCACGCCTGGTCGCCGGGCAGGCCGGCCAGCAGCCGGCCGGGCTCGTGCACGGTGAGCCGGGAGCGCCCGAACTCGCCCACCTCGGCGCTCTCCACCTTGCCGCCCAGGCCGAGCACCATCGCCTGCATTCCGTAGCAGATGCCGAGCACGGGGATGCCGAGCGCCAGCAGCTCGGGCCGCAAGACCGGAGCACCGTCGGCGTAGACCGAGGCCGGCCCGCCGGAGAGGATCAGCCCCCTGGGCCGGCGCCTCTCGATCTCCTCGATCGCGACGGTATGGGGCAGCAGCTCGCTGAACACGCCGCACTCGCGCACGCGGCGGGCGATCAGCTGGGAGTACTGGCCGCCGAAGTCGAGCACGAGGACCTCGTCGTGGGCGGCGGCCGTGGCCCGCGGCTCGACGGCCTCGCCTTCGTCCGCCGGAACGTTGGCGATGGCGGCGGGGCGAGCTTCCATCACTGCATCTTAGGTGTGGTGAAAGACGGCCGCTCGCGGTAGCGAGGCTCCCTCGGGGCAGGACGATCCGGTCGCCCGGCTGCGGCAGGTCGGGCCGACGGATGCGATCGGGAAGCCCTCAGTGATCACAGCCGCGGAACGAGCGCAGCCCCCCCCGCGGGGATAGCACGGCTGGGACGTACTACATATGGTTGTCCCGATCAAAGGACGCCTCCTACTTCTTGCGTTCACGTTCACGCTCCTGTCCCTCTTCTTCGCTGGCCCAGCGGGTGCCGCCTTTCCGGGGAGAAACGGCCGGGTCGCGTACGAGGCATCCGGTGCACAGGACTTTGGGGATCCGCCCGACTCCATTCAGGCGATCGCCGACGTCACCGCCGGCGGGCGCGGAGCGCGCCGGCTGGCCGGCTGCACCATCGAGGACGAGCGGACCGCCCGGGGGAACTGCGCCCTTGGGTACTCCGCCCCCGCCTACTCGCCCAACGGCAAGCGGATCGTCTTCGACGCCGGCCGCCGACTCGCGATAATGGCGAGCAACGGCTCCGGCCTGCGATTGCTTGCCCGCCAGACCGACAACGACAGCGAGCCGGCGTTCTCGCCAAGCGGACGAGGCCTCGTCTTTACGGGTCGCACAAGGGTACGCGGCCGGCGTCGGCTGAACCTCTACATCCTCGACCTCCGCAGCGGACGGACCCGGCGGCTCACCCGCCGGGGCGGCCGCCAGGCGACTTGGTCCTCCCGAAACAGGATCGCGTTCGTGCGGGGTGGCGACATCTACGTCGCCCGCCGGAACGGACCTTCCAGGCGCCTTACCCGTGGCGCTCAGCCCGACTGGTCTCCCCACGGCTCCAAGCTCGTCTTCGTACGCGACGGCGACCTCTACACCGCGCCCCTCCGCGGACTTCGACCACGGCGCCTTCCCATCGGCGCCGGCGAGGGCCGCCGCCCCGTCTGGTCGCCCGATGGCAGGCGCATCGCCTACGAGCTTGGCGTCTCGGCGCTCAACGGCGTCTATTCCTGCGGCGGCTATACCGAGTGCATCAGCATCTACGCCATTCGGGCCAAAGGTCCCGGTAGGCGGCGTGTCCTCGCCCACCGAACCGGCGGGGCCTACGAGGTCCAGGCCTTCGACCCGATCTGGCAACCGCTTCGGTGAAGTAGCGTGCGTCCAAGTGCGGGTCGCGCGAACCATGGTTGCGCCTCTGTTTGTTGTCAGCCTCGCGCTGACTTGGCCGGTGGCGCCCTCGGCCGGACTCGCCCGGCCGGCGCCGGCGAACGCCGGTCCGCCCCCGTCGCCCGCTCCTCTGCAACCCCCTCCATCGCCGGACCGCAAGCCGCCGACGAAGAGCCAGGCTATCGGCACTCCGTTTCTCACGTACGCCCGCGCGCTCGCGCGAGGCGACCACGCCCGGGCGTGCGCCCAGCTGTCCAAGGTCGTTCTGCGCAAGGCCCACGCTCGCAGCCTCAAGGCGGCCCGGAGGGTCTGCGTCAGGCAGCTCGGATCTCAGGATCTCGACGAAGTGCGTCTTCGCAGCCTGGCCAGCACCCGTATCGTCAAGGTCCGCGTCAAGCACCGCCGGGCACGGGTAACGGTTCAGACCACGCTCTACGGCATCGAGCCGCACGCGACCGGCACGGCGATCCGGGAAGACGGCCGCTGGAAGATCGCAAAGGTTCCGTCGGGTGCGCACGTGGGCAGGTCGCTCGTGGAGCGAATTCCTGCCGAAAGCATGTTTCCGACCCTGCACGTCGGCGACACCGTCCTCGTCGACCAGGACGCGTACCTGCGAGCCCCGCCCGCGATCGGGGACATCGTCTTCTTCCACCCGCCTGCCGCGGCCCTCGCCGACGACCACAGCTGCGCGAAACGTCCCCCGAGGGGCCAGGCGTGCGCCAAGGCCGGTTGGCGCAGCTCGAAGACCCAGTTCGTCAAGCGGATCGTCGCCGGCTCGGGGGACCGGATCTCGATCCGCGATGGGCACGTGATCCGAAACGGCATGCTCGCTGCCGAGGACTTCATCGCGCCCTGCGGTCCCGGAGGCCTGAGATGCGACTTTCCGCGGACGTTCACCGTCGCCGCCGGGCGCTACTACGTGCTGGGCGACAATCGCGGCGAGTCTGACGACAGCCGCTACTGGGGGCCGGTAGCGGCGGCGTCGATCGTCGGTCGAGTCCAGCGCCTAGGCCCATGAGGCCCTTGGAGCGGCGCTTCACCAAAGCCGCCTGACCGGGCGCCGGCTCTACTGGACCAGCGCCGCCTCGCCCACGGGCTCCGAGCCGTTGATCACGCCGTCGGACGCCGGCGCTGCCCTGGCCGCGGACTGGGCGCCCATGCCGATCGCCTGGTCGCGCTGCAGCTGCTTGCCCTCGGTCTGCAGCGAGGGCGCCACCATCACCTCAGCGCGGTGGAAGGAGGGGATGTCCTCGTAGCCGCAGGTGGCCATGGATGTGCGCAGCGAACCCATCAGGTTGAACGTGCCGTCGTTCTCGTGGGCCGGTCCCATCAGGATCTGCTCCAGCGTGCCGTTCTGGGTGGTGGCCACCCGCGCCCCGCGCGGAAGCTCGGGGTGGAAGGTGGCCATGCCCCAGTGGTAGCCGTGGCCCGGCGCCTCATACGCCCGCGCGAGCGGTGAGCCGATCATCACGGCGTCGGCGCCACAGGCCACGGCCTTGGAGATGTCGCCGCCGTTTCGCATGCCGCCGTCGGCGATCACCTTCACGTACTCACCGGTCTCCAGCATGTGCTGGGAGCGCGCGGCGGCAACGTCGGCGATCGCCGTGGCCTGGGGCACGCCGATGCCCAGCACGCCGCGCGTGGTGCAGGCCGCTCCGGGGCCCACGCCGACCAGCACGGCCTTGGCGCCCGTGCGCATGAGGTGCAGGCCGGTGGAGTAGGAAGCACAGCCGCCCACCACCACGGGCACGGGCACCTCGCGCGTGAACTCCTTGAGGTTGAGCGGCGGGCGCTCCTCGTCGGTGGACACGTGCTCGGCGCTGATCACCGTGCCCTGCACCACCAAGATGTCCAGGCCGGCCTCGAGCGCGACCTCGTAGTGCTTGCGCACCCGCTGGGGGGTGAGCGAGGCGGCGCAGACCACGCCCATCTCCTTGACCTCGCGGATGCGCTGGGCGATCAGCTCGGGCTTGATCGGCTCCTGGTAGATGCGCTGCATCTCCGCGGTGGCCTCTTCCTTGTCGAAGCCCGAGATGCGCTCGAGCTGCTCCTCGGCGTCCTCGTAGCGGGTGAACACGCCCTCGAGGTTGAGCACGGCCATCCCGCCGAGCTTGCCGACGATGCCTGCGGTGCGGGGGGACACAACGCCGTCCATGGCCGAGGCCAGCAGCGGGAGCTTGAACTGGTAGAGGCCCAGCTCCCAGGTGATGTCGATGTCATCGGGGTCCCGCGTGCGCCGCGAAGGGACGATTGCGATGTCATCGAAGCCGTACCCGCGACGGCCCCTCTTTCCCCGACCGATCTCGACTTCCATGCGGCCACCTTAGGTTCGGCTGCGGACGAAAGAGCACGTTACCAACGGGGTTATGGAGACCCGCAACGGGGGTTTGCCGCAGTTTGCGGCTATACCGCCTCCCCCGGCCGGGGCCCCTAGCATCGCCTCGATGCGAGTCGCCACCCACGACGGGTCATTCCACGCTGACGAGGTCTTCGCCATCGCCGCTCTGCGCCTCCTGGGCGAGCCACTGGAGATCGTGCGCACCCGCGACGCGGAGGCCCTGGCGGCCTGCGACCTGTGCGTGGACGTGGGCTTCGCCTACGAGCCGGCCGCCGGCCACTTCGACCACCACCAGCGCCAGTTCGCCGAGCAGCGGACCAACGGGGTCGGCTTCGCCTCCTTCGGGCTGGTCTGGCGCGAGTACGGCGTCCGGGTGTCCGGCGGCGACGAGGAGGCGGCCGACCAGGTCGACCGCGTGCTCGTGCAGGGGATCGACGCCAACGACGTCGGCCAGGCGGTCGCTTCTGCGCTCATCGAGGACGTTCGCCCACCCATGGCCGTGAGCGATGTGATCGCCGGGCTTAACGCGCGCTGGGACGAGGACCTCACACCCGAGCAGGAGCGGGCGCGATTCGACGAGGCGGTGGCCCTGTCGGCGGGGATCCTCGCGCGCGAGGTGGCCTCCGCCGCCTCGGGCCGGAAGGCGGCCCGGTTGGTGGAGCAGGCGATCACCGGCGCGCAGGACCCACGCGTCGTCGAGCTGGCCGAGAACGTGCCCTGGAAGCAGGTGGTCGTTCCCGGCGCGCCCGAGGCCCTGTTCGTGATCTATCCAAAGCGCCAGGGCTTTGGCCTCGAGGCGGTGCCACGCGAGCTCGGGTCCTTCGAGAACCGCGTGGACCTGCCCGAGGCGTGGGCCGGGCTGGACGGCCCGGAGCTGGCGCAGCTCACCGGCGTACCCGACGCGCTGTTCTGCCACGCCAAGCGCTTCCTGGCGGTGGCGCGTTCGCGCGAGGGCGTCGGGGCGCTGGCCGAGCAGGCGCTGTCGACGACGGCGTGGACCGCGTGACCGCCCGAGCGGACGGATGAGCGCGCAAGGCGCCCTGTAGTGGCGCCGGCCTACTGCCAAGCGCCAGGTTTGAGACCTCCCGGTGCGGGGCATAGCCAGTGTAGGCAGCAGTTCCTTTGCATTAGCACCACTCTGCCTCGATCCGCCCGGACAGTCAGTCAGTTCCCGTCTGGAATGCGCGGTTTGCAGGACCGGGCTCCCACCCTTCGAGCAAGCCCCGGGCGGGAAAGCCGCGTTGCTGAAGCTTGCCAATGCTCCAATATGAATGAAGGAGGCCGACTCCATGAGTCAGTCCAAGCAGAAGGTCGTGCAGTACCTCAATGAAGCCCACGCCACGGAGGTCGG
>JBPCNQ010000243.1:0-9222 GCA_051001095.1 Thermoleophilaceae bacterium | reverse complement strand
CGTATGGCCAACATCAGGGGTACCGCAAGCGAGGAGATCGACGCTCCGTTGTCGGAGGTCTGGGCCGTGGTGGCAGACACCGAGTCCGCCCCCAACTGGCAGGGCGGCATGGACAAGCTAGACGTGGTGGAGCGCGATGCCGAGGGCCGCCCCGAGATCGCGGAGACCGAGACCGACGCCACCGTACGCGCCGTCAAGAGCAGGGTGCGCTTTGCCTACGAGCCCGAGCAGCGCCTGAGCTGGGAGCAGATGGAGGGCGACCTGAAGTCGGTCGTCGGCTCGTGGGAGCTGGAGGATCTCGGCGGGGGGCGCACCCGCGCCACCTACTCCTTGGACGGCGACCCGGGCCGCGTGCTCGGCATGCTGATCCGCGGGCCGGTGGAGGACAAGATCCGCGACCTGCTGGTGAACGCCCGCCCAGGCGAGCTCAAGGCGAGGGTCGAGGGCGGCTGAACCGGGGCTCGGCTGGGCCCGCGTAGAGGGCTTAACCCGGCGACGCCGGGAGATGCTGCCCGCCGGCCGAACCGCTCGCCACTGGCGGGAGCCCCCCGGTCGAGCCGAGGAGATTGCGGCCCCCTTTCACCACGAGCTGTTGGTCTGGGGCATCAGCGGTCCCGAGCCGATCGGGCGGGCACGCCCGATCGGCGCTTCATCGCGTCCGCCTCGATCCCGTGGCCCCGGGTAACCGACCACCATGATCTTCCTACTGCTCACAGCGGGCCAAGCCTCCGGCCGCGGCGACGAACCCAGCACGCTCGGCGGCATCCTGATCATCATCGCCACGGGTCTCGCCGTGGTGGCGGTGATAGCCCTCGTCTTCTACCTGATCGGACGAGCCTCCCGGCGGGAAGAGCGTTCGAAGACCGTGCTGAACTCCGACACCGACCAGGCGGACAGGGCAGGCAGGGCGGGGAGCTGACTCGGGCGGTGGCGCCCGAAACGGCATGGACCCGCTGGTCGGCCCGCTCTCCAAGCCCTCGTCCGGACTCGAACCGGAGACCCCTTCCTTACCATGGAAGTGCTCTACCAACTGAGCTACGAGGGCGGGGGGCGAGAGCCTATCGAGCGGGCAGTGGGGGAGATGGGATTCGAACCCGCTCAGGCTTAGCCACCGAATTTACAGTCCGGCCCGGCTCTCCAACTCCGGCGCTCCCCCAGGAGCGGGGACGGATTCTAGACCGCGCGGGCTGGACGAGGACGGCGCGTCGACGAGCGGCCGTCCCGGCTCGACCTCGAAGCGAGCCCACTTGGTACCGCCGACGATGATGGAGTGTCTCGCGGCGATCTCCCGCGCCGGTATGCACCACCGTCGGCCCTCGTTGATCACGACCAAGAGGTAGTCGAACCGGGACTGATCGAACAGCTTGGACACACCCGACCAGCTCTGGTTACCACCGCGGGTCGAGAGCTGAACTCCGTATCCGCCGCTCTTCCGGCATCGCGACGTCTTGACCTGAATCCGCAGAAGGCAACCGTCAATCTCGGCTACGAGATCGCAGTTCGGAGAATGCCCGAAGGGCACGAAGACAGAGGCGCCCTTGCTCACCAGCCACTCAAGCGCGGAGGCCTCGCCGAGGTCGCCCTGTCGCTGAGCCATTTGGGGCCTCTGCGGGGTCGCCCGGCTTCCAGCCGCGGCCAGAGTAGCGCACATCATGCGGATCGGCTCGTGCCCGTGCGGTCGTCGTCGGGGTCCCGTTAACGTCCATCGGCGATGGACGATCTCTCCCTGATCGCACACGAGGATGTCCAGGCCCGCCGGCCCGGCACCCACGTGAGCCTCACGCGCGTGGGCGTGACGGACGTGGAGAAGGTAATCCGGATCGGCTCGCAGGACACCGAGCAGCTCTTCTACGCCGAGCTCGAGTGCTTCGTGGACCTCGGGCCCCACCAGAAGGGCGCGCACATGTCGCGCTTCGAGGAGGTGGTCAACGAGGCGATCGACGAGGTGGTCCTGGGCGAGGCGCTGAAGGCCGAGACGCTGGCCGCCCGCATCGCCGAGCACGTTCGCGACCGCCAGGAGGGGCTGCGCGCCGAGGTGTCGATCAAGGCGCGCTATCCCGAGCGAAAGCTCACCCCGGCCTCGGGCTCCGAGACGCAGGAGACCTACACGCTGCTGGGCTTCGCCGTGGCCTCGGGCCGCGGCACCCGCCGGCTGATCGGCGTCGAGGCCCACGGCATGACCGCGTGCCCGTGCGCCCAGGAGCTGGTTGCCGACCGCTCGCGCGAGCGCCTGCGCGCCGACGGCTTCAGCGAGGAGGACATAGAGCGCATCCTGCGCGACGTGCCCGGGGCCACCCACAACCAGCGTGGTATCGGGCGCCTGTACATCGGCTGCCCGGAAGGGTGCGAGGAGCGCATCGACGCCCGGACCCTGCTGCGGATCGTGGAGAGCTCCATGAGCTCGGAGATCTACGAGCTGATGAAGCGCAGCGACGAGGTCGAGGTGGTCGAGCGCGCGCACATGCACCCGCGCTTCGTGGAGGACTGCGTGCGCGAGATGGTGCGCCTGGCCATGTAGAAGTTCGACAGCCTCGGCGATGACGCCTTCGTGCTCGCCCGCCAGGAGAACCTGGAGACGATCCACCGCCACAGCGTCGTGGCCGAGCGACACGGGCTGGTCGGCGAGCTGCGGGGGGAGCTGCGCGACCAGGTCAGCGCGGCCCACCACGTGACGCGTCGCGAGTGGCTCGAGGGCGGCCCGCCCCTTCGCTGACGCATCCGCTATTCCCCCGATCGGGGTAGGCCATCCGGCCAGGCAGGCCCCGGACCGCTCGTGTTGACCACCACCCGTATCGATCGAAGCGGCATGGAATCCGATCACCCACCCATGAGCGGGGACGCCGCGCTCGTCGCCGCCCTGGCGGCCACCGCGATGCCCTTCGCCCACACGGCGGAGGAACAGACCGAGAGCTGGCTGCGCACGCTTCGACTGCACGGGATCGTGGGCAGCGCGCTGCAGGACCTCGGCGTCAAGGAGGAGCCGTTGCTCGCGGGCTCCGAGCCGCGCTCGCAGAGCGTCGGCACCACCGCGCCCGAGGGCGACGTGGTCGAGCACGTGGTGCGCGGTGCGACCGAGTTCGCCATCGCCCACGACGAAGAGTGTGTGGGTACGGCCGACCTGCTGTTTGCGGTATTCGACGTCTACGGACGCACGATGGACCGCGCGCTGTACCTGCACGGCCTGGCGCGCGCGCAGGTCTTCGATTGCCTGGCCGGCGCGGGTTGCCCGCTTCCGGGTTAGCCCGCCGGCGGCGTCGTCGCCGGCGCTCGGGAGAGCTCCTCCAGGCGACGGCGGAAGTTCAGGAAGTAGTCGGCGCCGGAGACCACCGTGGCAAGCACCATCAGGTAGACCAGCGCCTGCACCCAGACGGCCCCCCCGTCCGGGGCGGCGATCAGGGCGAGCACCGCCGCGGACTGCACGATCGTCTTGACCTTGCCCAGTCCGCTGGCGGGAATCACCACGCCCTGCTGGCCCGCGGCGATGCGCAGACCGCTGACGGCGAACTCGCGAGCGATGATCACCATCGCCACCCACGCGTCCAGCCGGTCCAGGCTCACCAGCGACAGCAGCGCGGCGGCGATCAGCAGCTTGTCGGCCACGGGGTCCATCACCTTGCCAAAGGTGGTGATCGACTGGCGCGAGCGGGCGATGTAGCCGTCCAGGCCGTCGGAGAGGCCGGCCACCACGAACACCGCCGCAGCGATCGCCGAGCCGTTCTCGATCTCCTCCGTCAGGGCCACCACCAGCACCGGCACCAGCAGTATGCGAAGTAGCGTGAGAAGGTTCGGCAGGTTCAGGGGAAACATGAGAGGCGCCCGGGGGCGCCTCAGGCTACCCCGCAGCCGGAGTGCGGTTGCGCCTTCGGGCCAGGTACTCCAGCCCCAGCGTGCTGCCCACGGGTCCGAGCGGTGAGACCGTGGCGGCGAACAGCGGCCAGGGGAACACGCGCCGGCGACAGCCGACGGCCACCAGGATGCAGAGGAAGATCCAGCCGAAGCCGTGGGACCACCCGAGCACCATCGACGCCTGGTGGTGGCCCGCGATGGCCGCCACGCACAGGGCGCTGAACAGCCCCAGCTCGAAGATCGAGAAGGCACGGATGGCCGTGAAGTAGTCCACAGCCTCTGAGCTTAGGTATCGCCGTTCGCTGATCTCGCCGGTCGCGCGAAGCGCGGCGACCGCGAGATCAGCCCTGGAGCTCATTGCGCCGCATGGACCACATCTGGGAGCGCGCGCTCCATGTCCAGAGCCACCGTCCGGGCAGGATCCGGCTCGGTTCTCCGGGCAATGTGACGCCGCTCACTGAGCAGATCCCCGATCGCCGCTAGGTTGGCTCGATGCTGGCGGGGTACGACCATCTGCTGCGGGCGGCCGAGCGCTCGCGCTGGGATGAGTCCGAGGTTGACCTGAGCGCCGACGCGCGAGCGTGGCCCCGGCTCGTGCGCTACAACCGCGAGCCGCTGCGGCGCCTACTGGCCGGCTTCTGCGTGGCCGAGCGCGCCGTGGCCGAGCACCTCGAGCCCTTCGAGCAGAACGCCGAGGACCCGGCGCTGGCGGCGTGCTTCGCCGCCCAGGCCGAGGACGAGCGACGCCACGCCCGCTTCTTCGCGCGCGTGGCGCGCGAGGTGATGGGCATGGATCCTTACGCAGAGGCGCGCGAGCTGGCCGCCGATGGCCTGGTGGAGCTCTTCGAGCGCCGGCTGCCCGCCATGTCGCGCGAGCTGGCCAAGGGCAACCGCTCGCTGCGTGAAGCGGTGACCCTCTACCACCTGGTGCTCGAGGGAGTGGTCTTCCACGTCGGCCAGGCGGTCGCCCTGGACCTGCTCGACACGGCCGGCACGCTGCCCGCAGTCCGCGAGGGCGTGGCCCGGGTGCAGGCCGATGAGCGCTGGCACGTGGGGCTCGGCGTGCGGTGCCTGCAGGACAGCGGCCTCGACCCGGCCCGTATGGACCTCGCCCTTCTCGACGCAAAAGCCGCCGCCCACGCCTGGGGCACCGACGCGATCACCAGCGACCGCACCACCCAGGTGATCGAGCAGCACCGCCGCCGGCTCGGCCAGGCTCGGCGTCCGGCGCCTGTGGCGGCCTGACTCAGGCCCAGTCGGCCGGCAGCCGACCGCCGTCCTGGATGGCCTGCCGGGCGCGCTCCAGATCCTCGGCGCGGTCGACGGCCGCACAGGCCACCAGCCGCCCGCCGTCGAGGTAGAGCACGCTGAAGCGGCCCTCCTGCATCGACCCGCGCACCACCTCGTCGTCCCACGAAGACGCCGGGCCCACCGACTCGATCATGGCCCCGTTCGACAGGTCGGTCCAAAAGTAGGGAACGGCGGTGTGCGCGTCCGTCGAACCGAGCATCGCGCCGGCCACCGACTCGCCCTGGCGCTCGGCAACGTCCTCGTGCTCGACACGCAGCCGGCGCCCGTGCACCGTGCTGTCGTACTCGCAGATGTCGCGCGCCGCATACACGTCGGGCGCCGAGGTCTCCAGGCGTGAGTCGCACAGCACGCCGCCCGACTCGCCCAGGACCAGGCCGGCCGCTCGCGCGACCATCACGTCGGGCGTCACGCCGGTTCCCAGCACCACCATGTCGGCGTCGATCGCCTCGCCGCTTCGCGTGACCACCCGCTCCACACGTCCGGAGCCCTCGAAGCGCTCGACCTGCTCGCCGCCGGCGAGCTGCACTCCGCGACCCTCCAGCTGCTCGCGCACCCACCGGCCCACGCCGCTGCCGAAGCCGCGCTCCATGGGCTCGTCCTCGAGCATCACAATCGTGCAGCGCTTGCCCATGTCGGTGAGCGAGGCCGCCACCTCGCAGCCGATGTAGGAGCCGCCGACGATCACCACGCCCTCTGCGCTCTCGGCATCGCCCCTGATCGCGTCGGCGTTTCCCAGCGCGCGCACGTAGTGCAGCCCGTCGAGGTCGGAGCCGTCGATGCGCAGACGATTGACCAGCGAGCCGGTGGCCAGCAGCGCGGAGGAAAAGGACAGCTCCTCGCCGCCCTGGAGCTTGGCCGTCTTGGCCTCGGTGTCGAGTGAGCGCACGCCGGCGCGCGTGCGCAGCTCCACGTCGTTGCCCCCATACCACGAGGGCTCGAGCGCGTGGGTGTCCTGCTTGGACTCGCTCCCCCGCAGGTAGCCCTTGGTGATCGGCGGGCGGTGATACGGCGGGTCCAGCTCGCGGCCGACGATCGCTATCGACCCCTTGGCCCCGCGCTCGCGCAACGAGCGGGCGCAGGCGGCGGACGCCACGCCTGCGCCGATCAGCAGATGGTCCACGTGATGGTCGGCCATCGGGGCAGCCTTTCAGATCACCCCGGGCCTCCGGCACCGGCGCGTGTCAGGTGTCGGCACCTGGTACACGGGTATTCGGTTCTTTTCGGCCCAGACGAGGAGCAAGCCCCATGGCAGACCTGCAAGCCCGTGACCTGAAGCTGATCCAGTACCTGACCGAGGCCTACGGCAAGGAGAAGGAGCTTGAGACCTCGCTCCAGGCCCACATCGGGATGGCCACCCGCGAGGCCTACAAGAAGCGTCTGCGCAGCCACCTGAAGGAGACCAAGGACCACGCCAAGGAGGTGCAGAAGCGGATTAAGGCGCTGGGCGGCAAGGCCGACGGCGGGCCCGTGCCCGGCGCCGTTCTGGATGCGGCCGCCGCGGTGCAGGCGGGAGCCAAGAAGGCGGCTGCCGCCGCGCAGGGACCCCTGCACGCGGCGCGCGGTACCGGTGAGGCCGAGAAGCAGCTCAAGAACGCGAAGACCGCGTACTCCGAGGAGCACGAGGAGATCGCCAACTACAACGCGATCGAGACCCTGGCCGAAGCGCTGGGTGACAAGGAGACGGTCAAGCTCGCGCGTTCGATCCGTCGTGACGAGGAGCGGATGGCCGGCTCCCTCGAGAAGCAGATCGTGGCGCTGACCAAGGAGGTCGTGCGCGAGGAGGTGCCCTCCAACCAACGCGCCTCCGGCTCGTCGCGGCGGTCAAGCAGCGGCACGCGCTCGCGCAGCTCATCGCGGGCGAACGCCTCGACCTCGCGCAAGTCGACCTCCCGCTCGCCGTCTGCGAGCTCCGGCGGATCCTCTTCGTCGGGCAAGTCGTCCTCAGGCAGGTCCTCCTCGGGCAAGTCCCCGTCGCGGTCCTCCTCCTCCCGGTCGGGCGGCTCCAGCCGCTCCTGACGAGGACGGTTTTCCGGGCCCCGCCGTTTCGCGCGCGCGGGGTCCGGTAGCCAGCCCCGCATGGACCTCACGGACATCAGCGCCCTGGTCACCGGGGCCAACCGCGGAATCGGCCGCGCCATCGCCCTCGAGCTCGCCGACCGGGGAGCCAACGTGCTGGCCGGCGTGCGCGGCGACGATCCCGAGCACAACGCCGGGGTGCCGTCACACGCCCGGGTGGAGGCGGTGGAGCTCGACCTGGCCTCGCGCGAGTCGGTGGAGGCCGGCCTGGCCGAGCTGGGAAAGCGGGCCCAGACACTCGACCTGCTCGTCAACAACGCCGGCGTCTTCACCGGCGGCCTGCTCGAGAGCCAGGACCTCGACGTGGTCTACGAGCTGGTGCAGGTCAACCTGGCCGCACCCATGCACCTGACCCGCGCCGTGCTGCCCTCGATGATCGGCCGCGGCCACGGGAAGGTGGTCAACAACGTGAGCATCGCCGGCTACGCGCTGTTTCCCGGCTCCACCACCTACGGGGCCTCGAAGGCCGGGCTGGCGGGCTTCAGCGACGCGCTGCGGCGGGAGCTGCAGGACACCGGCGTGGATGTCCTGCATCTGGTCACTCCCGGCGTGGACACCGACATGATGGAGAAGGTCCAGGCCGACTACGAGGGCCACGCCGAAGCCGAGGGGTGGGGCCACGTGGAGCCCGGGGAATGGGCCGAGAAGGTGGCCGACGCGATCGAGGACGACAAGAAGGAGCTGGGCCCCGGCGGTCCGGAGAGCCTGGCCAAGCTGGCCTCGCGCGGGCCCTCCGCCCTGATCGACGTGGTGGCCAAGCGCGTGTTCTCGCGCTGATCGGCTTGGGTCGAGGGAGCAGATGAACGGCACGACGAAGGCCGGGAGCGAGGGCTCGAGCGGCGGCGGGCCAAAGGCCGAGGCGGCGGCCGCCCAGGGGCGTGAGAAGGTCGGCGCCCGCCGCGATAAGGCCGAGGGCCTTCAGGGAGCGATCGCCGATCGCGCCGGCGACTGGTCGCTGGAGGACCGCAGCCGGGGATGGATCGAGGGGCAGAAGTACATCGCCAACCCGCTGATGGACCTGTGGTTTCGCATGGAGATCGAGGGCTGGGAGCGCCTGCCCCCGCCGCCCGCGCTGCTGGTCGGGATACACTCGGGAGCGCCGTTCGTATGGGACGCCTGGACGGTCGGCTTCCAGTGGTGGCGCCGCTTCGGCGAGGAGCGCATCCTGCACGGCACCGCGCACGATGCGCTCATGGCGGCGCCGGGTATCGGCGGCTACCTCCGCAAGATGGGCGTGCTCCCAGCGGCCCCGGACTCGATCTCGACTGCGCTGGCCAAGGGCCGCGACGTGGCGCTGTGGCCCGGCGGGGAGGTGGACTCGCTGCGTCCTTGGACCGACCGGGACAGGGCGGTGCTGGGGGGACGCAAGGGCTTCGTGTCGATGGCGCTCAACACCGGCGTGCCGATCGTGCCCATCGCCACCGTGGCGGTCCCGACTCCATGCCGGTGCTGGCTCGTGGCCGGCGCCTGGCCAGCGCCATGCAGCTCGATCGGGTGGCGCGACTGAAGGTGTTCCCGATCTCGTTGAGCGGGATCTCGCCCGCCCTGCTGCCCGAGGTTCCGTTGCCCACCAAGATCCGCACGGCCTTCCAGGACCCGGTGACCGTCGACAACGACCCCAAGCGGGCCAAGGACGACGACTACCTCGAGCGCAAGTACGAGGAGGTCCACGCCAGCATCCAGCGCGGCATGGACACGCTGGCCCGGCGGCGCAGGTTCCCGGTCTTCTTCTAGTAGGGGCAAGCCGACGCCCGGATTCGAACCGGGGACCCCTTCTTTACGAGAGACTCCGGGGGTGGTTAGGGGTCCGCCCAGGTCCGACCGGTTCTGGGATGTTTTCCCTGGTAATCAGCGGGTTCTTGGTCGTTTCAGCGGGACTGCGTAGGACCGGCTGAGACCCGGTTTGCCAGCCAGATGTTGGCGGAAATGTTGGCGGGTTTGCTGTGCCCCGGTTCAGCTACGGGCCGCGAGAGCGCCTGGGGGCATCTG
>JBPCNQ010000242.1:0-2516 GCA_051001095.1 Thermoleophilaceae bacterium | reverse complement strand
TTCACGGAGCGCGTGCCGACCGTCGTCGCGCCCTACGCGCGACGGACCACCCGCCTGTCCGTCGTCGTCGAGGCGATCGCCCTGGCGCTCGGCGGCGAGGGCGGGACCCGGATCCTGGCCGCCCTCGGGCTCGCCCTCAGCCCCGACACGCTGCTGCACTGCATCCGCGCCGCCCGACGCCCGGTGGCCCCGGCCCCGCGTGTCGTCGGCATCGACGATTGGTCGTGGCGGCGCGGCCAGCGGTTCGGCACGATCATCGTCGACCTGGAGCGGCATGCGGTGCTCGATCTGCTGCCCGACCGCGCGGTCGATTCGACCGTCGCCTGGCTGCAGGCGCACCCGGAGGTCGCGACCATCGCCCGCGACCGCGCGGGGGTGTACGCCGAGGCGGCGAGCAAGGGCGCGCCGCAGGCGGTGCAGGTGGCGGACCGGTGGCATCTCCTCCACAACCTCGCGGAGGTACTCGAGGAATTCCTGCTCCATAAACGGACGACCCTACGCGAGGCGACCCTCGCGACAGCGGCCGACGCGGTGGTGCCCGACGTCTGCCGCACCGCCACAGCGGTCGAGGTCGCCGCGCCGACGGAGGCGAGCACGCCCGGTCAGCTCACGCCGCCCCGCCCCCGCCGCAATCAGGAGCGGCTGGAGGAAGCGAGCCGCCGCCGGCACGCGCGCGTCGTCGAGCAGTACGCGGCGATCCGCCGGTTGCACGCCGCCGGGGCCGATGTGGCCGACATCGCTCGGCGCGTCGGCACCAGCCGCCGGACGGTCTATCGGTACCGCGACCTGCCCGAGCCGCCCGAGCCGAAGCGCCCGCACCGTCCGCCGCGCCAGCGGGTGTTGACACCCTACGAGCCGTACGTGCTGCGCCGCTGGCAGGAGGGCTGCCATAACGGCATGCGCCTCTACCGCGAGATCCGGGGGCAGGGGTACGCGTATGGCGCCTCGAACGTCATGCGCTTCGTCGCCCAGCTCCGGCGCGACGAGGCCGATGGCCAGCCGGCGGGGGCCGGGGGGCGCGCCAAGGCGGCACGGGTGCCCTCCGCCCGGCGCGTGGCGGGGCTCTTCCTGCGCCGCCCGGCCGACCTCCACCCGGAGCAGCAGGCGTATCTGGGTCGCCTGCTGGCGACCGACGCGGCGGTGGCGACCACCTACCGCCTCACGCAATCCTTCGCGGCCATGATCCGCGAGCGCGGGGGCGCGCGCCTCGACGCATGGCTCGTCGAGGCGGAGGGCAGCGACGTGCCCGCATTGCGGCGCTTCGCCGCGGGATTGCGGGCCGATCTGGAGGCCGTACGGGCGGGGCTGACCGAGAGCTGGTCGAACGGGCCGACCGAGGGCTTCGTCCACAAGCTGAAGCTGGTGAAGCGGCAAGCGTACGGCCGTGCCGGCTTTGCCGTGCTACGCCAACGGGTCATGCTGGCGGCGTAACAAGCGGGGCGGCACGGCAGCTCCGCCGTTAACTGGCCGCTGCGCATCGCGCTGGTCGTGAGGGTGGCCGAGACAGAGACCCCCTTCGTGCGCCGCTCCCGCGCGGTTTGCTCATCCCCGCTGCCCAGCACCAACTTCTAGGGAGACCCACGAGTATGTCGCGACGTTCAGCAGAGAGTTGTGCAGCTCGCGCTGCGAGAATAAGGGATTTTCCTGAGTCTGCTGGGCCTTTTATGCGGCGATACCCACTAGTTTTACAACGTGAGTTGGCAGAGCGGGTATGGTAGGCTGGGCGGGAGGAGGATCGCGATGGAGATCACGCTGCGCGCCCCCGCCCTGCCGCCCCCGCCCTCAGCCCGGCCGCCGCTGCTCGGGCTCACACCGCGCGAGATCGAGGGCCTGCACGAGGAGTTGCTGGCCTACCACCGCGAGTTCGCGGCGCTCTTCCGGCGCGCGGAGCAGCGGCGCTGGGCGCTGAAGTACACGGAGGGGCAGCTGCTGCCCCTGGAGCGCACGTCGCACCCGTAAACGGGTACCCGGCCGATGGCGGACGCGCTGGACGGCGGCAACGTGCAGGCGATGCAGCAGTTCATCGGGGTCGGGATGTGGGACGATGAGGCGGTCCTGGCCAAGCATCAGCAACTCGTGGCCGAGACGCTGGGCGAGGGCGACACCGGGGTGCTGATCGTCGACGGCTGCGACTGCCCCAAGCAGGGGGCGCATTCGGTCGGGGTCGCGCGGCAGTACGGCGGCCCGCTGGGCAAGGTGGCGAACGGCCAGGCCAGCGTGGTGGCCTGCTACGCCAGCGCGCGGGGCTACGCGCTCGTGGACCGGCGGCTGTACGTGCCGGAGGAGTGGTTCGCCGAGGCCTACCGGGAGCGCCGCGCGCGCTGCGGGGTGCCCGCCGACGCCCGATTCCAGACGCGCACCGTACTGGCCTGGGCGATGGTCGCGGGGCTGCGCGAGCGCGGGGCGCTGCCGTTCCACTGGGTCACCGGAGACGAACACTTCGGCAACACGCCGGTGCTGCTCGACCGGATCGCCGAGGCGGGGCTGGCCTACTTCATGAAAGTGCCGCACAACGT
>JBPCNQ010000241.1:0-3383 GCA_051001095.1 Thermoleophilaceae bacterium | reverse complement strand
CGCCTGCTTCGCGACCCGTGGCTGGCGATGCTGGTGGCAATGCTGGTGATCCTCGTCTGCTGCGCGCTGCGCCTGTCCGGCATCGAGTCGACCCTTTTGACCACCGTGCAGTTCGTCCCAACCGTGCTGCTGATCGTGATCCTCCCGGCGCTGATCGACGTGGAGCTGTCGGGGTCCGGCGAGGATCAGGCGGGCGCGGGCGCTGTGGCCACGGCACTGCGCCTGGCCGACGACCTGGGCGGAAAGCTCGAGCACTTCGACCTCTGGGTCGTGCTCACCGGCGCCAATCAGCCGTTCGCGCTGGGCATGGGCGCCTGGCTCAAGCGGCGGCGCAAGGAGCTGGACCGCCGGAGCACCGCGGTCATCTCGATCGGCCCCGCGGGCACGGGCCCCGTGCACTACACCCGGCGCGAGGGGTCCATCCTCTCCCAGCGCTCCCACGGCGACCTCGTGCGCCTGAGCCGCGAGATCGCCGAGGACGCCACCCGCGAGGACACCTCCGAGGTCCGCCCCTATGTCTCGCGCGAATCCTCCAGCGCTGCCCGGGCGATCGGCCGCGGCCTGCCCTCGATCACGGTGTCCACCGCCGGGCGGCAGCCGGCGGACGAGGATGCCCTGGGCCGGCTGCACGTCTTCGCCCGCGAGCTGATTGCGCGCCTGGACGCCGAGGTCGGGCCGTCGCTGAGCCGCGGCGGTTGACCGAGCCGCCGCGGCCTCGTAGCTAACGGACGATGAAGCTCGAGACCTTCGAGTGGATGTGGCAGCCCCTCACCCGGCAATCGATCCGAAACGCCTGCCAGTAGTACTTGCCGGGCCGATTCATGTACCAGGTGGGGAACGAGTACTTCTCGGCCTTGTAGGAGTGCGTCGTGCGGCGGCGCTTCATCGAGGTGAACGTTCCGATGGTCTGGCCGCCGACCCTGGCCTGCTTGAGGTCGCCGTACTTGCTGCGCGCCTTCGAAGTCGAGATCCTCATGAAGATCTTGTACTTGCGGGCGTTGCGGGAGCCGTCGCGCACCTTGAAGGTGGGCTGGGATCCCAGCGCCAGTACGGCGCCACGCTTGGGGGCGACGATCCGGGGCCCGGCAGCGGACGCGCTCGAAGCGCCCAGGAGCAGCAGGGCAAGGCAGGAGGCCATCACGACGGACAGCAGGCGGCGCGTGGGGAAAGTGGTCACGGGAGTCGATTCCTTTCGAGAGGGGCAGGTCTGGTCGAATACTTCCCCTTCGGCCCACATTCCAACCGTTCCTTTGCGTGTTCGCCGGCCCAGCGGTCACCTTCCCCGGATCGTGCAGGGATGCCCGGTCCGGCCGGGCCGGCGCATGGCGTCGAGGCGACCATCCCCGCGCACGAAGGGCCTCGTCGGCGTTGGTGAAGAAGTCGTCCTCGGCGATCCCGGCGTTGCTGACCAGGATGGCGATCGACCCGAGCTCTGACTTGACCGTGGCCACCCCCGCGGCCACCGAGTCGGTGGAGCGCACGTCGAGCAGCACGCCGAGGCCGTCGATCTGCGCCGCGAGCTCGGAGGCGCGGTCCAGGTCGAGGTCGGCCACCGCCACGCGGGCGCCCTCGGCGGCCAGGGCGCGAGCAGGTGGCCGAGCCGGGGCCGGTGCCGCCGGTGACCAGCGCTGTGCGTCCCCAGCCTCATGGGTCATTCACCATACCCCTCGACCCGAAGCCCGAGAGGGCGGCCACGGCGATGAGGGTCACCCACACGTTCACGAAGCCGAACGTGGTGCGCTGAGCGATCCCGTAGTCGCCCGAGCCCGGCCCGGATAGGGCGACCCAGGCCAACGTGGCGAGCCCGACCAGCCCGATCCCCACCACCCCGTCGCCGCGCGGCGCCCGCGCAGGGCAAAGGCCACCAGGAAGGCCGTGGCCACCAGGCACAGCTGGAGGGTCACCGCCGCGGTGTTGTGGCGCGAGTGGGCCGCGGAGACCTCGCCCGCATCCACGCGCGCGCCGCAGGTGGGGTCGCCGTTGGTCATGCAGTCAAGCGGCGAGAAGAGCACGGTCAGCACGAGCGCAGAGGCGAGCACGAAGAGCGCCGCCGCCGGACGGCCGCGCGGGCCGAGCATCCGGTGAAGCAGCGTGGCGGTGGCCAGATAGGACGGCGCCAGCGCCGCCAGGCCGATCCAGAGGATCCACGGATGGTCGGCGGTGCGCGAGAACAGCTCGGACACGGTCTGGGCGGCGGTCGAGTAGCCCTCCTGGGCCAGTCCTCCGACCACCCACGCCGCGACGAACGCGAGCTGGCCCGCCACCGCCACCGCCGCAAGGGCCCTCGAGCTCACGCCTCCAGCATGGCGGGCGAAGGCGCCCGGTAGCCTCGCGCCGGTGAGCGCGGCCGAGCCCATCCCGAT
This sequence comes from Thermoleophilaceae bacterium, assembly GCA_051001095.1. Taxonomy (GTDB): domain Bacteria; phylum Actinomycetota; class Thermoleophilia; order Solirubrobacterales; family Thermoleophilaceae; genus JAAYBF01. The sequence goes on along the minus strand of JBPCNQ010000241.1, from coordinate 1,020 downwards.
CGTCGGCGGCACGGGCGCGCTGGGGTGGGGCCTGGCCCTGCGGCTGACCCGGGCGGGCCGATCCGTGGTGATCGGCTCCCGCGACGCGAGCCGCGCCGCGGAGGCCGCCGCTCGTGTGCGGGGGAAGGTCCCGGACGGACAGATCGAGGGCGCCGAGAACGCCGACGCGGCCACGCGGGGACCGGTGGTGTTCCTGACCGTTCCGTTCCGCGCGCAATCGGAGAATCTGACCAACCTGAAGAACGCGCTTCGCAAAGGCCAGATCCTCGTGGACGCGACCGTCCCGCTGGCCGCGGTGGTGTCGGGCAAGGCCACGCGTCTGCTGGGCGTTCCCCAAGGCTCGGCCGCCGAGCAGGCCCAGGAGATGGTGCCCGAGGGTGTGAGCGTCGTCTCGGCCCTGCACTCGGTCTCCGCCGCGACGCTTGGGGATCCGGACGCCGAGCTGGACGAGGACGTGCCCGTCTGCGGGGAGCGAAAGGCCGACAAGCAGCGGGTGGCCGAGATCATCGGCTCCGTCCCCGGCCTTCGGCCCGTCAACGCGGGCGCGCTGGAGACGGCTCGGCTCGTGGAGGGCCTGACCCCCCTGCTGATCTCGGTGAACATCCGCAACAAGACGCACGCCGGCATCAGGTTCACCGGCCTGCCCGAAGCGCTCTGGACGTAGCGCTCCTATCCGGCGGCACCGGCGGCGCGAAGCTGGCGCGCGGCCTGCTGGACGTCGTCGGCCCCGGCGGGCTGACGGTGATCGCCAACACCGGCGACGACACCGAGGCCTACGGCGCCCACGTCTCGCCCGACCCCGACCTGGTGACCTACTGGCTGGCCGACGCGATCGACGAGCGCGGCTACGGCATCCGCGGCGACACCTGGCAGGTGATGGAGGCGCTTCAGCGGGCGGGGCAGGAGACGTGGTTTCGCCTGGGCGACCAGGACCTGGCCATGTGCCTGATCCGCACGCGGCTGATGGCCGAGGGCCACAGCGCAACCGCCGCGCACGCCGAGGTGGTCGCGGCCATGGGC
>JBPCNQ010000240.1:0-7262 GCA_051001095.1 Thermoleophilaceae bacterium | reverse complement strand
CCCCTCATGGCCTACCACTTCCAGACCAAGGAGCGCGACGAGCCCCGTCCGCGCGCCGGAGTGCTGCGCACGCGCGAGTTCATCATGAAGGACGCCTACTCCTTCGACCGTGATCGCGAGGGCCTGGACGCCTCCTATGAGCTGCAGGCGCGCGCCTACGACAGGATCTTCGATCGCTCGGGGCTGGAGTGGTACCGGGTGGAGTCCGATGTCGGGATGATGGGTGGCTTCGGCGCCCACGAGTACATGGCGCCCTGCGGGGCGGGGGAGAACGAGGTGGCGCTCTCCGACGCGGGCTACGCGGCGAACGTGGAGGTGGCCAGCGCCGTGGCGCAGCGGGTCCAGGGGCTGCCAGAAGGTGCGCCGACCCCGGAGCCCGTCGACACCCCGGGGGCCAAGACCGTCGCCCAGGTGACCGCCGCCCTTGGCGTGCCGGCCGGCGCGCTGATCAAGGCGTTGCCGGTGATCGTGGGAGATGACACTCATGCCGGCACGGGGGAGCCGCTGCTGGTGGTGGTCCGTGGCGATCACCGCCTGAACGAGATCAAGCTGGCCAACGCCCTGGGCAAGCCCGCACGCGCGGCCACCGAGCAGGAGGTGCAGCAGCTCTTCGGCGCGCCGTCCGGGTTCATCGGCCCCGTGGGGGCCAAGGCGCCGGTGCTCGCCGACGAGGCGCTGCGGGGCCTCGGCGGGCTGGTGGCCGGGGCCAACGAGCCCGATCGGCACCTGCGCGGCGTCGAGGTGGGGCGTGACTTTGCATGCGAGTTCGCCGACGTCCGCACCGTCGAGGCGGGGGACACCTGCCCCAGCGGGGCCACGATCAGGCTCGAGCCGGCGATCGAGGTGGGCAACATCTTCAAGCTGGGCACCCGCTTCTCCGAGCCGCTCGGCGCCACCTACCTCGACGCCTCCGGCGCCGAGCAGCTCATCTGGATGGGCTCCTACGGCATTGGTCCGGCCCGGCTCGTGGCCGCCGCGGTGGAGCAGTTTGCCGACGAGCAGGGCATATCCTGGCCCCGGTCGCTGGCCCCGTTCGACATCGAGGTGGTCACGCTTGGCAAGGAGGGCGAGGAGGCCCGCGACGTGGCCGAGGGCATCTACGAGGACCTGTGCCGCGAAGGACTGGATGTGCTCTACGACGACCGCGACGCCAGCCCGGGGGAGAAGTTCGCCGACGCCGAGCTGCTGGGCTGCCCGCTGCGGCTGACGGTGGGACGCAAGGGGCTGCAGGCCGGAGAGGTCGAAGCCCAGGTGAGACGCGGGCAGGGCAAGCACACGCTGCCCCTGACCGATCCGGCGGGGAGGTCGGATCGGTCGCAAGCCATCCGGGGAGCCGCCACCGCGGCGGCGGAGCTGTGGCGCACCCTGCCCTAGGAGGCTTCAGGCGCCTGTCGGGGATGGACCGGTCCGGCGGACCGCCCCCCGAGACGCGCAGGGGGGAGCCGCTGCGCCCGTGGACGATCCCCAACGCGGTCTCCTACGTCCGCCTGGCGCTGCTGCCGGTCTTCCTGGTGCTGGCGCTTCGCTCCGGCGACGGCCGCGACACCTCTGCCGCGCTCCTCTACTTCGCCATCGCCTGGGGTGACCAGCTCGACGGCCTGGCCGCCCGGCTGACCGGCCAGTACAGCCGGCTGGGGTCGCTGCTGGATCCGCTCACCGACCGGGCTCTGGTGCTGTGCGGGGTGGTCGTGTGCTGGGACTTCGAGCTGCTGCCCCGCTGGGCTCTGGCCGTGCTCGCCGGCCGCGAGCTGTTCATGCTCGTCCTGACCCGGGTCGGCATGCGCAGGGGGATGGACCTCAAGATCAACATGGTCGGGCGCTGGGCCGTGTGGCCGGTCATGTTGGCGATCTTCTTGACCCTCCTGGTCGACACGTGGGTGGCCGACGCCTGCCTGTACCTTGGCGTGGCCCTCACTCTGTGGGCCACGGCGATCTACGTGCAGGATGGCCTGCGGTTCACGAAAGCCTCAAGCTGAGCTTGACGCCTGGGTCTATACTCGGCGTTCTCCCACTCGAAAGGACCGCCGCACGATGGACACCTTCCCTGATCTGGGGGCCCTCTCCGACGCCGAGCTCAAGCAGCTCATACAGCAGTTCACCGAGGAAGAGCAGGAGGTCTCCTACCAGCGCCGGATCCTGCACGGAAAGATCGACATCCTGCGGGCCGAGTTGGTCAACCGCCTGCGCAAGAAGCACGAGGACGGGGAGTCATCCCTCACCGGCGCCGACGTGCAGCAGCTCACCGACATCCTTTCCGGCAAGAGCACCCCGGAGGCCGGGCGTGGGGGGTAGGAGCGCAGCCCGGTCGGTTGCGGAAGGAGCGCAGCCCGATCGTCGATCGGGCGAGCACCGCACCGAGGTCCTTGTCGGGCGAGCACCGGACCAGGGGTTCTCCTGATGCATTGCACCGCGTGCGGGTTCGTCAACGCGGAGGGCGCCAACTACTGCCAGAAGTGCGGCGCCTTCCTCGTCGAGTCCGCATCCGGTGAGGAGGGGGATACGACCGCGGCCTACGAGCTGGACGAGACCGGCGACCTAAAGCCCGTGGACATCGAGGCGGTCTCCGGGGAAGGCGCCACCCTGTCCATCCGGGCCGGGGGAGGCCGCGCCGGCGAGGTCTTTCCCCTAGCCGGCGAGAAGATGACCATCGGGCGCAGCCCGGACGCCGAGGTCTTCCTCGACGACGTGACCGTCTCGCGCAACCATGCCCTGCTCGTGCGCCGGCGCGACGGTCTGTACGTGGACGATCTCGGGTCGCTGAACGGCACGTACGTGAACCGCCACCGGATCGAGTCGCACAAGCTGTCCAGCGGCGACGAGCTGCAGGTGGGCAAGTACAAGCTGACCTACCTCGAGTGATGAGCACGCCTCGAGAGCAGCTCGATCCGGCGCCCGCCCAGGGTAAGACTCTGACGATCGGCGCCGTGTGCAAGGCCGTAGAGCGAGAGTTCCCCGACATATCGATCTCCAAGATCCGCTACCTGGAGGACCAGAAGCTGATCTCGCCGCGACGCACGCCGGGCGGCTATCGCCTGTTCGCCCCCACCGACGTGACCCGGCTGCGCACCATCCTGCGCCTCCAGCGGGACGAGTTCCTGCCGCTGCGCGTCATCCGCCAGGAGCTCGCGTCCGGCCGCCTGAAGGACGAGGCCTCCAATGGCGAAGGGCCCGTAAAGCCCGATCCGCGCGGGATGCGCCGGGCCACGGTGGAGATGCGCTCCGGGGGCTCCCTCTACAGGCTCGACGAGATCCTGGAGGAGACCGGCGCCGACGCCGCGCTGATCAAGGAGCTCGAGGACTACGGCGTGCTCCGCGCGGAGAAGCGCGACGGCGAGAAGCTCTACGACGACACCGAGCGCGAGATCGTGCGCGCCGTGACCGAGCTCAAGCGCTTCGGGGTGGGGGGGCGCAACCTGCGCGTGTTCCGTACCTCGGCAGATCGCGAGGCCGCGCTGCTGGAGCAGATCTTCGCGCCCGCCCTGCGCTCGCGCAACGTGGAGCGGCGCAAGGAAGCCGTCCAGGCGCTGGAGAACCTGGCCGCCACCGCCTCCTACCTCAAGCACCTGCTGCTGATTCGCGACCTGCGCAAGATCGCGAAGTGAGGCCGGCCCTCCGGCGCCGGAGGGGCCGGGGGATGTGAGCTCCCTGGAGGAGGCCTTGAGAGCGCACATCCGTGACGTCCCGGACTTCCCCGAGGCCGGGATCGTGTTCAAGGACGTGACCCCGCTGTTCGCGGACCCGGCCACCCTGCGCAGGTCGGTCGAGGCGGTGGCCCGGCAGGTTACCGCGGCGAGGGCACGATACGTCGTGTCGGCCGAGGCCCGCGGCTTTGCCCTGGGCGGGGCGGTGGCCGCCGCCGCGGGAGCCGGATTCGTCTTCGCCCGCAAGCCCGGCAAGCTGCCGCGCGAGACCGTGAGGGTGGAGTACGAGCTCGAGTACGGGAGGGACGCCCTGGAGGTGCACGCCGACGCGCTCCCCGCCGGCGCGCGGGTGCTGGTCCACGACGACCTGCTGGCCACAGGCGGCACCGCCGAGGCCCTGTGTGCCCTGGTGGAGAAGTCCGGCGCGGTGGTGGCGGGCTGCTCCTTCGTGGTGGAGCTGGCTTTCCTCTCAGGGCGGCGGCGACTGGCGGGACGCGAGGTCCACAGCCTGATCTCCTACGACGCGCAATAGGCTGTCGGCGTGCCGGTCGTGAGCCGCTCCCGCACGATCCCCGCCGCGCCCGAGCGGATCTGGACGACGGCGGCCGACCCCGAGCACCTGCCCAGGTGGTGGCCGGGCGTCGATCGTGTCGAGGACGGCTCCCGGGACGCCTGGACGGCGGTCCTGACCTCCAGGAAGGGGCGTTCGCTGCGCGCGGACTACACGCTGCTGGAGTCAGACCACCCGCGCCGGCGCTCCTGGCGCCACGAGCTGGACGAGTCGCCGTTCGAGCGCATCCTGAGCGAGTCGGTGACCGAACTGGAGCTGGAGCCCGAAGAAAACGGCGCCACACGGGTCACGCCGACCGCCCGGCTGAGCCCGCGCGGCTTCTCCCGCCTGGGCGGGCTGCAGATCCGGATGGCCACCCGTCGCCGGCTCGACGGCGCCCTCGAGGGGCTCGAGGCGCTGGCCGGCGAATGGGAGGCCGGGTAGTGATGCGCTGGTGGGGGTGGGGAGAGGACCAGCACGCCGTCTCGCTGCCCGAGCCCGCCGAGCGGCTGCTCGATCTCGAGCTCGGAATCCAGCCCCCGTCGGGGCCTCGGCCCGTGCGCGGGGGCCCGGAAGCCGTCGCCTTGCCCAGGCCGGCCCTCGGGGCCGAGGCCCGCCGGGGGCTGAGCGTGGCGGTGGGAGCCGAGCACGTGGTGGACGACCACGCGTCGCGCGTGGCCTGCGCCGCCGGGCGTAGCTACCCCGACCTGCTCGCGCTGCGCAGCGGGCGCCTGGCCAGCGCCCCCGACGCGGTGGTGCGGCCCGGCGCCGGCGCCCAGGTGGCGGCCGTGCTGGTCGTCTGCGCCCGGGCCGGCGTGGCCGTCGTGCCGTTCGGAGGCGGTACCAGCGTGGTGGGCGGCGTGGCGCCCGTGCGCGGCGACCACGCCGCCCTGATCGCCCTGGATCTATCGCGGATGGACCGGGTGCTGGACCTCGATCCGGTCTCGCTGACCGCCCGCTTCGAGCCGGGCATCCTCGGCCCCGAGCTGGAGCGCCGGCTGGGCAACGCGGGCCTCACGCTGGGCCACTATCCGCAGTCCTTCGAGTACTCGACCCTGGGCGGATGGGTGGCGACCCGCTCTGCCGGGCAGGCCTCGACCGGCGTGGGGCGGATGGACGACCTCGTCCAGTCGCTGCGCTGCGAGACCCCGGCGGGTCCGATCGAGACCCGCGAGGTGCCGGCGTCCGCAGCCGGCCCGGCACTGAAAGGACTGGTCATGGGCTCGGAGGGGGTGCTGGGGGTGATCTCGGCCGTGACCCTTCGGGTCCGCCCGCACCCCACGGCGCGGCGCTACGAGGCGTGGTCGGTCCCGTCGTTCGCCCAGGGGGTGGAGGCGCTGCGAAGCGTGGAGCAGGCCGGGGCGGCGCCCGACGTGAGCCGGCTGTCCGACGAGTCAGAGACGGCGCTGACGGTGGCCCTGGGCTCCACGGGCTCGCGGGCCGAGGCGCTCGGGCGTGCCTACCTCCGGCTGCGAGGACACGACGAGGGCTCTCTGATGATGGTGGGCTTCGAGGGTGAAGCCGGCGACGTGGCGCGACGCCGGGGCCGGGCGGCTGAGATGCTGCGCGCCACCGGTGCCGTCCACCTCGGCGAGCGGCCCGCCCGGGCCTGGCAGCGGACCCGCTTCGCGGCCCCCTACCTGCGCGACGAGCTGATGGACCGCGGTGCGCTGGTGGAGACGCTGGAGACGGCCGCGACGTGGTCCAACCTGGCCGCCACCTACGCCGCGGTGCGCGACGCCCTGCGGGAGAGCCTGGCGGCGCTGGGCACGCCGCCCTTGGTGATGTGCCACGTGTCGCATCTCTACCCGACGGGGGCCTGCCTGTACTTCACCTTCATCGCCCAGGCGCTCGAGGGCCGAGAGCTGGAGCAGTGGCGAGCGGCCAAGCACGCGGCCGGCGACGCGATCATGGCCGCCGGGGCGACGATCACCCACCACCACGCGGTGGGCGGCGACCACCGCCCCTGGATGGGCGACGAGGTGGGGTCCGTCGGCCTGGACGCGCTGCGGGCGGTCAAGGCCCGGCTCGATCCCGCCGGGATCATGAACCCGGGCAAGCTGCTGCCGGAGTAGGTGCCGCAGACGGATTCGGCATCGTGCCGAAGTCCGTAGACGACACCGCAGACGGATTTGGCATCGTGCCGAAGTCCGTAGACGACACCGCAGACGGATTCGGCATCGTGCGGAATCCGTAGACGACACCGCAGACCGATTCGGCATCGTGTGCGTAGCCGCGCTACTGGCCCGGCGGGGTGCTTCGCGGCGGTGTGCCCTGCTGGGGCTGGGCCTGCGGCGCGGCGCCCTGCTGGGGCTGGGCCTGGGGTGCCTGCAGCTGGTCCAGTCGCCCGCGCAGGATCGAGTTGCCCGAGTGGGTCCGGTCCTGGTCCAACTGCTCCAGGGATACGTCTATGAAGCGGTACTTGGTGAAGTCCTTGGGCAGGGTGGCGGCCCCCTGGAAGGTGCCGCGCTGGTCGGTGACCTGCGCGCCCATCGAGTCGGCGTCCTTCTTGGAGTTGTAGAGCCAGACCTCGTAGGCCCGCCGTTTCTTGGTGGGGGTGAGCTGGGCCTGGACGATCAGCTGGCGCTTGCCGCCGCGCTGGGCGATCACCGCCACGCCGGCGGCCTTGGGCTGCGACTTGGCCACCGGGCGCAGCACGAGCTGCCCGATGATGCGCGGCTGGGTGCTCGCGGCGTTCTTGGCGCCAGAGGCCTTCGAGTCGTCGTCGCCGCCGGTCAGCACGCCGATCGGCCAGACCAGTACCGCCAGCGCCACGACGAGCGTCAGGGCGCCGAGACCGACCACCACCAGCAGGTTGGTCGCGTTGCTCGCGTCGGGGGACCGCTGTCGCGTGGGGCGATCGCCCTTGTCCTTTGCGACCTTCGGCTCCCTGCCCTCGCGCTCCTTGCGCGGCTTGCGCTCGCGCCGGGGTGCCGCGGAGGGCTCTCCCTCGGGAATCGTCGGCAGGTTGGCGGGGTCGTAGAGCTGGTCCAGGGAGTCGAGCACCGATCGCGCCCACCCTCGGGCCGCCTCCGAGCGCCGCAGGTGGCCCTTGGTCGCCGTGGCCTCCG
>JBPCNQ010000239.1:0-10845 GCA_051001095.1 Thermoleophilaceae bacterium | reverse complement strand
CGACGCCGGCTGGCGGATCCTGTTCGTCCCCGGGGCCCGGGCCGTGCACCACAACCAGCTGAGCACCGACACCGGGGCGGCTCGGCGGCGGATCGTCGAGTTCCACAGAAACCGGGACCGCTACATGGTCAAGCACCACGGTCCGCTGGAGCGCTACGCGGTACGCGCTCTGGGAGCCTGGTTCTACGCCGTGCTGGCGGCGGTAGCGGTGCTCGCGCCCGGCCACGATCCCCGCCGCTACGCGCTGCATGTGCGCCAGGAGCTGTGGCCGGCAGCCGGTGAGGGGATCCGCGAAGCCGCCGACGAATACAACGATGCCCTCGACTGAACAGGCCCTGCCCGGCACCCGGTGCCCCGGCTGGACCGCCAGTCGTGCCGGTCGGTAGACGGCGGCGCCACCGCATACCCTGCCGCCGACGCCCATGGAACACCCTGACCTAGCCCACCTCGGAGCCGTCCTGGCCGCCGCCGGCGCCGTGCTGCTGCTGGCCGGCCGCGGACGGCTGATGGTCCTGGGCGGCCTGGTCGTGGCCTCGCTGGGGGAAGCGGCGCTGCTGGGCTCCGCGAACGGGGGCGGGGGCGGGGCGCTCGATCGCCTCGCCTCTCCGGCCGGTGTGGTGGCGGGCGTGCTCGCGCTCGGCGCCCTGGCCGTGGCCGCCGCGCTGATGGTGGCCCGGCCGGGCTGGGTGCCGGTGATCGTGCTCGTGGCCGCCCCGCTGCGTCCTCCCATCTCCTTCCAGTCAAGCGGTGGCTTTCCGCTCAGCATCGCCAGCAACGGCCAGCTGGGCCGCCTGCTGCCGCTCTACTTCGTGCTCGCCGCCGCGGCGCTGGCCATGGTCTGGCGGGCCTTTGGCTCCTCTTCGGGTCAGGCGGCGGTTCGGGCGCTGCCCCGGGTGGTGGCCGTGCCCGCCGCGGACTTCGCCGGATTGGCCTGCCTGTCGCTGTCATGGGCCGACGAGCTGCAGCCCGCCGTGGAGCTGCTCGCCTACTTCACCGTCCCCTTCGCGCTGCTGCTCGCGGTGCTGGCGCGATCGCCGTTTCCCGACTGGGCGCCGAGGACGATGGCCCGGGCCGCGATCGGCCTGGGGGCCCTGTTCGCCGCCATCGGCCTCTACCAGGCGGTCACGCGCAACCTGTTCTTCTTCGCCCCCAACCTGGAGGTGTCGAACGCCAACTCGAGCTTCTTCCGGGTCACCTCGCTGTTCGGCGACCCCAGCCTCTATGGCCGTCACGTGGTGCTGGCCATGGCCGTGCTGCTGGTCTGCCTGGCGCTGCAGCGGATCGACCTGCGCCTGGGCATCGGGCTGGTGGTGGTCCTGTGGCTGGGGCTGTTCTTCTCCTACTCGCAGTCGAGCATGGTCGCGCTGGTGAGCGTGACGCTCGCCGTTGCCTTCGCCACCGGCGGCCCGCAGGTGCGCAGGCTGGTGCTCGGAGGCCTGGCGATCGTGCTGGTGCTGGGCGTCGGCTTCCTGGCCTCGATCGAGATCCGGGGCGAGTCCCTGCGCCGGGAGACCAGCGACCGCACCCAGCGGATCCAGGACACCGCTCGGGTGATCAAGGCGGATCCGGTGATCGGGGTGGGCATCGGCAACCAGGCGCAGGCCAGCCGCCGGCTGTCGGGGCGCGATCGGCCCACGCCCAACTTCGTCTCCCACGCCACTCCCCTCACGGTCGCCGCGGAGCTGGGCCTGATCGGGCTGGCCGCGTACGCGTGGCTGCTGATCGGCGGCGCCCGGGCGATCCTCGGCGTCTGGCGCCTGGAGCCCGGCCTCGGCCTGGCGCTGGGTGCCTGCCTGCTCGCCCTGTTCGTACACGCCCTGTTCTACTCCGGCTTCCTGGAGGACCCGCTCACCTGGGTCGTGCTGGCCGTGGCGGCGGGCCAGCTCACCTGGACGCGGCGCGACGACGGCGTGCACCGGCGCGGTCGCGAGCCGGCCGCGGCGTGATGGAGCGACTGGGGCTCGCGGGAAGGCTCTCCCGCGAGGGCATGCTGGCCCTGCTGGGCGTGTTGCTGGCCATCGTGGCGGTGACGCTGCCCGAGCTCGGCTCGGACCCGTGGCCCTTCCGGCCCGGGATCATCGAGCCCCGGGGCATCCTGGGGCCGTTGGTGCGGGCGGGCGGCGATGAGTGGGACGTGGGAATCGCCCGCACCGCGTGCTTTGCGGCCGGTCTCTTCCTCGCCGCCGTGGGGGCGCTGGCCCTGCGCAGGCGCGACTGGCCGGCGTGGAGCGGCGTGGCGGTGGCCGTGCTGGTGGCGGTGGCCCTGATGCTCCCCTCCACGCTCCTCCAGGTAGGACTGCGCGACTCGACGCAACCCTGGTTCTTCACCAACGACTCGACCTACCAGATCGAGCTGGGCGGAGGTCTCCTGCTGCACGGGGAGAACCCTTACGGGCACGACTACTCGCGCTCGGGCATGGAGCGCTTCTACAGCTTCGACGGCACCGCATCGGACGCGGTGCGCAGGCGCGAGGTGTCGCTGCGCCACTACGCCTACTTTCCCGGCACGGCCGTCGTCGGGGCGGTCTGGCGCCTGCTGCCGTCGCCGCTGGATGACTACCGGCTGCTCGTGGCGCTGGCCACCCTCGGGGGGCTGGCCGCGGCGCTGGCCTTCCGGGCGCCGCTGGGCTGGCGCCTGGCCGTCGGCGCGTTGATCGCGGCCAACCCGATCGCGGTGCGCTCGGCCTGGTTCGGCCAAAACGATGCTCCGAGCATCACCCTGATGATCCTGGCCTTCGCCCTGGCCACCCGTGGCCGCGCGCGCTGGGCCGCGGCCGCCCTGGCCGGGGCGGTGCTGCTCAAGCAGTTCGCGGTGGTGGCCATCCCCTTCCTGGCGATCATGTTGCTCAAGCAAGAGTTGGCGCGCGCCGAGCTCAAGCGGGTGGCGGGGGTCTTCGCCGCCGTGCTCGCCGTGGTGGGGCTGCCCTTCCTGATCGCCGATCCCGGCGCCTTCTGGGACGACACCGTGAAGTTCGGCACGGGCACCTACAAGATCGTGGGCTACGGGCTGTCGGGCATTCTCGTGCGCGCCGGCCTGATCGCCGACCGCGACGGCTCCTACCCCTTCGCGCTGTTCGCGGTGGTGCTGTGGCTGCCGATCACGATCTGGCTCGGCGTGGTGGCCCACCGCGCCCGCGAGCAGTGGGTGGCACCGGCGGGCTTTGCGATCTCCATCCTCGTGCTGCTCTACATCGGCCGCACCTTCAACAACTACTACCTGCTGTGGCCGATGATGGGGGCGGCGATCGCCGCGCTGGTGTGTGCGGGGGAGCGACCACGCGTTACAGTGATGACGTCAGATCAGCTATCTGACGGCACGTCTTCCTGACTGGAGGGTCCATGAGCGACAAGGCAAAGTTCACGCTGCGGTTCCAGAACAGCCGCACCCACGAGCTTCTCGGCGTGATCGCCGCCGAGATGGGTGTCTCGAAGAACCAGCTCGCTGAGCAGATGCTGGAGCGTGAGTTGAGCGCTGCAGCGTTGCTGCTGGAGAGCGACCTGGTTGACACGATCGCGCGGCTGCGCGACTACCGCCGTGATGAGCACCTTGATCGAGACATCCAGGAGTTCGCTGAGGCTGAGGCCTACGAGCGCGACCCGTTGCGCAGCCGAATGGTCGAGGACAACGAGCTCCAGGATGCCTTCGGAGTCGCGGAGGTCTTCAGCTCGTAGTGCCTACGCCGTGGAATGACGATCCGGGCGGCTGCGAGTCCCAGATCGTCGGCAACGTGGTCGCGCTGGGCCACGACATGGCGGCGAGCGCCGATCAGCGCGACCCTCCGACGATCGCCATGGCACAGGACTGCCACCGGCGCTTGTACGACCAGGTCCCCCTGCCCGTCCCCTACTATGCCGGCGAGGTACGCGACAGCGATCCAGAGTACCCAGAGCTGGACGGCCACGAGGTGCGCGTCGGGCCGTTCCATGGGCTGCCCTCGCCTCTGGTCCCGCAAGCGCTCGCGACCTTCGGGGCCCAGGCGAAGTCGGCGGTGCAGATCCTCGACGGGCTGGTGGCTGCCGGCGAGAAACCGGCCAACAGCAACGAGGCCCATGCCGTATTGACGTTGTGCGCGAACCTGCACGGCGAGTGGATCCGCATCCATCCTTTCGCCAACGGCAACGGGCGCATCGCACGGCTGTGGGCCAACTGGGCCGCCCTGCGTTACGGGCTACCCCCGTTCGTGACGATCAGGCCGCGCCCTGGCAGCCCCTACGGCGCCGCGGCGATCAGCTCGATGCAAGGCGACCATCAGCTGATGGCGGTCGTCTTCAACCAGATGCTCCGGGCCCGGCTGGCGTCAGGCGGTCCCTGACGCCGTTCAACCACACCGCCAAGGTGCTCACGGCATGAGTCAACGCACTTGCAGATGAACCGCTAGGCGCTCGTGAGCACGAGCACGATGAGCGCCTCCGCCGCCGGGTCTGCGAGCGTCCCTCCTCCCTCCGGCGCCCGCTGAAGCTACCGGCCGGCCTGCACTCTGCGAGCCCGCCGCGCCGCCTTGCCCGCCGCCCGCCGCTCGCGCTTGGCCGCCTTGGTCTGGCTGCCGCTTCGCTCCAGCGCGTAGACGAACGAGCGCCCGGTCAGGTAGACCCGCTCCGCGTCGGCCACGATCGGGCTGGCGTACTTGCCCGCGCCGGTGAACCACACCTTGCGGCCGTTGAAGGCGTTGAAGGCCGTGGTGGAGTCCTTGCCCGACTTCACCGTCCGGGCCGCCGCCGACCCGCACGTGGCACAGGTGGCGGCGTAGACCAGGCCGTTCATCACCACCGGCGCTGCATGCACCGCGCTGGGCACGCCGCGCTTCCAGCGCACGTCGCCCGTGGCCGCGTCGAGGGCGAAGAAATTGCCGTCGTAGGTGCCCGCGTAGACCTTCTTGTCGAAGATCGCCGCGGAGGAGTAGACGTAGCTGCCCAGGTGCTTGGCCCACAGAAGCCGCCCGCTGCGCTGGCCGTAGGCGTACATCGTGCCGTCGGTGGAGCCGATGAAGACGCGGCCGTACGCGACCGCGGGCGCGGCGTAGAAGAACTCCGTGGCCTGGCCGCCCTTCCAGGCCGGCTTGCCGGTCCTCGCGTTCAGGGCGTATACCGAGCCGCCGTTGTTGGCGATGAAGATGCGGCCCTTCGAGTAGGCGGCCGAGGTGTTGACCCTGTCGCCGGTGTCATAGCTCCACACCTTGCGCCCGGTCCTGGCGCGGATGGCATAGACCCGGCCGTCCCAGCTGCCCACGTACAGGATGCCGTTGACCAGCAGCGGTGAGGACTCGAACGGCTGGCCCTTGAAGCGCCACTTCTCCTTGCCGGTCCTGGCGCTCATGGCGGTCACGAACCCGGTCGGCTTCGAAGCGCCCTGCGGACAGGGCACGAAGTCCATGTAGGCCTGGTAGATCACGCCCTTGGCGATGGTGGGCGACGAGGCGGCACAGCGCCTGAAGCGCTTGGTCTTGAACACGCGCTTGCCGGTCTTGCCCCTCATGGCGATGAACAGGCCCTTCTGCTGGGCGATGTAGACGTTGCCGTAGGCGACCGAGGGCGGAAACTCCAGCGTGTCCTTGCCGTCCACCCGCCAGGTGCGCCGGTAGGGAGGGCGGTGGTCGAAGGGCGCGTCCTTGGTCCGCTGGCGGTCGAAGCCGAACGTCGGCCAGGGTATGGCGACCGACTTGGCGGTCATCCGCTTGCGCCTGTCGGGCTTGGCGGAGGGGTCGAACTCCACGCTGGCCGAACCCCGCCTCTGCGGCGGATCCTCCTTGGAGAGCACCCTGTACGCCACTCCAAGGACCCCGACCGTGAGCAGCAGCAGGGCGACGCCGGCGACCAGCAGCTTGCGCCTCATGCCGGGGATCGTAGGCGGTGCGACGAGATCGGCATCCATGCCGATCTCGGCAGCGGCAGCGGCAGCGGCTGGTTCCCCGGCATGCCGCCTGCTACCTCGGCTTGCCCAGGTCGCGCCAGATGTTCTTGGTGATGCGGGGGACCTCCAGGCCAAGGCTGCTCTCGCGCAGCTGGCGGGTCCACTCCGGCGTGCCGGGGCGGATCACCGTGCCCTTGCCCAGGCGGTAGCCCACGAAGGCCGCCTGGTCGCGCTCCCGGCCGGCGGCGGTGAGCAGCTCGGCGTCGGCCGGCAGGTCGACCGAGCGCTCGAAGCGGGAGAAGTCGCCGAACAGGCGGTCGGCCCCGCGGAACAGCCGCAGGCGGTCGCGCTGCCGGTCAAGCGGGGCGGCCTCATCGGTGCGGAAGGGCTTCGTGCGCTCCCCGAAGAGGTCGTCGGGCCGCGCCGGGCTGGGATCGCGCAGCCGGCCCTCGACCAGGGCGACGGTGCGCCGCAGCGAGCGGTCCCCGAAGGAGACCACGCGCAGACCGCCGTCCTCGACCTCGCGCCGCAGGCCGTCGCGCAGCAGGCGCGGGACCCAGGTCTCGGTGCCCGCGATCGCCACCCCCGGCGCGTTGCTCAGCGACGGGCCCTCGCGACTCGCCAGGGCCAGGTCGGTGGTCAGGTCATACGGGAGGCGCTCGCGGTCCAGGAACTCGAGCAGGGGCAGCGCCTCGCGGCGCAGTCCGGCGGGCAGCCGTCCCTGGTCGTAGGGGCGGTCGGCCGGCACCGCGGTCGAACCCTGCAGGGTGTCGGGGAAGCCGTCGAGATCGGAGTCGAAGTGGTTCTCGCCCTGCCACGTGGCCACGGGCAGGATCACCAGCGGGCGCGGGCGGCTCAGTGCCCTGCGCCCGCCCGCGGGACGGCCCGACACCGGCACGGGCCACACGGCTCGCCGACCGGCCGCACGCACGCGCACGAGGTAGACCCCGGTGCGCGCGTTCGCGGGGATCCGCACCCGCAGACGACCGCCGCGCCGCCGGTCGGTCTTGAGCACCGCATTGGAGCCCAGCCGTGAGAGCGCGTAGTCAAAGCGGCGGGCGACGGGCCCGACGCGGAGCATGGCCAGGGAGCCGGCCGACACGGGGACGGACGGTCCATGAAGGGTCAGGCGGCGCACGTCGGCCCCCGTGCGCGGCCGGGCCGCCCTGGCGGTCGGCCGCGGGCCGGCCGGGGCCTCGGTGGGGTTGCCGGCCAGGTCGCGGACCACCACCGTGAACGCGTAGGAGCCATCGGGCGTGGGCGCCCCGCGAACCGTTCCGTCCCAGACGCCCGTGCGGTTGCGGTCACCGCGAAAGCGCCGCGCGATCCGCGGCGGGCCCGAGACGTCGGTGTGCCAGACGCGGAACTCGGGGTGCAGGTTGCGCGGCCCGCGGTAGCGGATCCGGATTCGCTTGGGCGCGGCGCGGATCCCCGGCGAGATGACGTTGGGGGTGACCGAGGCGATGCTCACCTCCGGCGGCCTGGTGTCCACGATCACCTTCTTGATCGAGTCCAGCACCCGGCCCTGGCTGCGGCGGACCACCCGCAGCCGGTAGGCGCCGTCGGGCACGGGTCTTCCATCGTCGTCACGCCCGTCCCAGGTGAAGCGGTGCTTGGTGTCCCCCGCCAGCCGTCGCTCGCCGGCGATCTCGCGGACGGGGTTGCCCTCGGCGTCGATCACCGAGAAGGAGACGTCCGCGGGCTCGGAGAGGTCGAAGCCCACCCGGGTGGAGTCGCGTACGCGGTCGTCGTTGGGCGAGAGGTGCCGGGGCTGGGCGGCGAAGCGCAGTACCACTGGCACCTCGGTCTTGAGCGCCTGGGCGGCGACGAAGGCGCCCACGGTCGCCACGACGAGCAGGGCAAAGACGGCGCGGACCAGGCGGCTCGACTGCACCGGCGACACGCTATTGGACCCGCCCGGCGAGAATGCCGGGCGTGCGCGTCTCACTCGTCGACCCCCCCGCGTATACCCCGCCGTATGACTACTCTCTGGCCTCGGCGCTGGCCCGGGCCGGCGCCGAGGTCGAGCTGGTCACCAGCCGCTACCCCTACGGCCCCGCCCCTGTCGCCGCCGGCTTCACCGTGCGCGAGGCCTTCTACCGCCGCACCATGGCCGGTGACCGCGGCACCACCGCCCGCCGGGCTCTGCGACTGGCCGAGCACGTGCCCGGGATGCTGGCCCAGCGCGATCTGAGCCCGGCCGACGTCGTGCACTACCAGTGGCTGACGCTGGAGGCCCTGGACTCGTTGATGCTGGCCCGCGGGGTGCCCCGCGTCTGCACCTCCCACAACGTCCTTCGCCGCGGGCGCGGGGCCCTGCGCGAACGCGCCGCGCGGGCGGCCATCCGGCGGATGGACGCGCTGATCGTGCACACCGAGGCGGGCGCCGGCGAGCTGGCCGGCCGCTTCGGGGCCGACCCCGAACGGGTGCACGTGATCCCCCACGGCGCCTTCGGCTACCTCACCCACCAGGCCGACGAGCAGCCGCTCCCGGACGAGCTGGCGCGCGTCGAGGGACCCGTCGTGCTCAGCTTCGGCGTGCTGCGGCCCTACAAGGGCGTCGACGTGCTCGTCGAGGCCTTCCGCGAGCTCGAAGGTGCGGAGCTGTGGGTCGTCGGGCGGCCGTGGATGGACGTCGAGCCGCTCAAGCGGGCCGCGGCCGGCGCCGGGGCGCAGATCCGGTTCATAGACCGCTTCGTGCCCGACGTGCAGGTCCCCGCCTTCTTCCACCGCGCCGACGTGGTGGCGTTGCCCTACCGGCGCATCGACCAGTCGGGGGTGCTGTACACGGCGCTGGCCTTCGCCAAGGCGATCGTCCTCTCCGACGTCGGGGGCTTCTCCGAGGTCGGTCGCGTGGACGGCGCGGCCGAGCTGGTGGCGCCCGGGGATCCGGAGGCGCTGCGTGGCGCGCTGCGACGCCTGATCGCCGATCCTGCGGCCCGGGCCCGGCTGGAGCAGCGGGCCGCGGCGGCTGCGGCGGGGCGCTACTCGTGGGACGACATCGCCCGCCGTACACTCGCGGTGTACGAGGGACTGCTGTGAAAGCGATCCTGATGGGAAAGCACAAGCGCTCCGCGGTGGGCGCGCTGGAGCACCTGGTCCGCCGCGGCGTGGAGGTGGTGGTCGTGGTGGCGCCGCCCCGGGTCGAGGGGGTCGACGACTCCCAGCGGCTGGACCTGGCCGCGGATCGTCACGGGATCGAGCTCAGCGGCGACGATGATCTCTACGCGCGCGTCGAGCGCGGCGAGCTGGCCGACGTGGACCTGGTGCTCTCCTTTCTGTTCTGGAAGCGGATCCGCCGTGCGCTGATCGAGCTGGGACGGGTCGGCTGTCTGAACTTCCACCCCGCGCCGCTGCCCGACATCCGCGGGATGGGCGGTTTCAACGTGGCCATCCTCGAGGGCTTCGAGCAGTGGGGGGTCTCCGGCCACTTCGTGGACGAGGACTTCGACACGGGCGACCTGGTCCGCGTGGACCGCTTCCCGATCGAGCCGACGGCCACGGCGCTCTCCCTGGACATCGAGAGCCAGGGGCGCCTGCTCGCCCTCTTCGAGGAGGTGATCGACCTGACCCTCGCCGGCGGAGAGCTGCCGCGTACGCCCCAGGGGGCCGGGCGCTACGTGACCAAGGCGGAGTTCGAGGCGATGCGCAGGGTACCGCCCGGCGAGGACCCCGAGACCCTCGACAGGCGGATCAGGGCGTTCTGGTACCCGCCGTATGACGGAGCGACGATCGAGGTGGCGGGAAGGACGCTGAGCCTGGTCGACCGAGAGCTGCTGCGACAAGCGGCCGAAGCGAACAGGGCGGCGGGAATACTGCCCTAGACGCAGGCGCCCAGGCAGGTCCGTTGACATTCTACGGATCGGGCATGGATGCCCGATCCGTCGAGGGCATGGTTACTGCGTCTTGTCCTGCCCGGTGACGATCACGACGGTCGCGTCCCCCGCCACCCCCTGGCTCTTGGCGTCGATCGGCTCGCGCTGTGAGATCTTCAACCGCCGCCCGACCTCGGCCGCCTCGCGCTCGGCTCCGGGCGCATAGAGCACCACCGACTCCGCGCGCTGCTGATCGTTGAAGTTGGTGACGGTCCCGAGCCTGAAGCCCTGCTTCTCGACCGAGTCGCCGATCTGGGCCGCCAGCCCCGGAACCGTGGTGGCGTTGAGCACGGCGACGCGCACGCTGGCCGGACTGACCCCGCCTGCCTTCTTGGGCGCCTTCTTGGCCGCGGCCCCGGGCGCCGGCTGCGACGACCCGGAGGCGGGCGCCTTCTTGGCGGTGTCGTCGCCGCCGACCAGAAGGCGCGTGACCCCGAAGGCGACCGCGGCGAGGACGAGCGCGACGGCCGCTATGACTCCCGCCGCCCGCCCGCGGGACGCGAACACGCCGCGCGAGCGCCGGTCGCCGGGGGGAGCGGCGGCGCCGGGGCGGCTTTGGGAGTAGGGAGGAAGGATGCCCTGCGAGGAAGGCGATGACCCCGCAGAGGATCTCGCCGGCGTGTCCCCACCCGGTCCAGCCGGGACCGACGGCCCAGCCGGCCGGGGACCGACGGGCGAAACCGCCAACGCGTCGGGCTCGTCGCCCGTCTCCTCCCAGTGCTCCCAGGGCGAGGGCGGGTCGTCTCCGGTCTCCTCCCACTCCTCGTCCTCGTCCTCGTCGTATTCGTCGTATGCGGCGGCAAGCTCGGTGCTGTCCTCCTCGAGATCCCCCTCGGGGCCCTGGAGGTCGTCCGAGTCCTCGTCGAGGGGGGATGGTGGCGGGTGGACAACCGTGCCCTGCGATAGCGCCGGGCGGTCGTCGGTGCCGTCGGTCGCCCCCCGGTCGTCGGCGCTCTCGGCCGCCGCCCGCTCGTCGTCCTCATCCGCCCGCGCCGCCTCGACGGCGCGGGCGGCTGCGGTCGTCGCCGCGGCCGGTCCCACGGCGGCGGCGGGACCAGCTCCCGTGGCCGCGGTTCGCGCGGCGGCGGGCCCGGGTGGGAACTGCGGCTTGGCCCTCCCGGC
>JBPCNQ010000238.1:0-7054 GCA_051001095.1 Thermoleophilaceae bacterium | reverse complement strand
GCCGAACTCCTCGCTCGACCAGAGCACGATTTCCGCGCCCAGCTGGGACATGTGGGTGGCGCAGGTGGACGCGGCCGAGAGGTAATCGAGCACGAAGTCACGGTTGGACACGGCGTCGAGGGAGTTCTCGGCGATGCCCCCGAACCCGAGCTCCTGGGCCACGAACATGCGGCTGGTGTCGAAGTTGACCCCTGCCAGGGCGCCGGCGCCCAGAGGCAGGTCGTCGGTGCCCGTCATGCAGAAGGAGAAACGCTGCAGGTCGCGGCGAAACTTCCAGAAGTAGGCCAGAAGATGGTGGGAGAGATAGACCGGCTGGGCCCGCTGCAGATGGGTGTAGCCGGGAATCGGCCAGTCCAGGTGGCGTTCGGCCAGCTCGACCAGCGTCGCCATCAGCGACCGGACCAGCTCCTGGGCCCTCAGCGAGTGGGCCCGCACGAGCATCGCGACATCGGTGGCCACCTGGTCGTTGCGCGACCGGGCTGTATGCAGCTTGGCGCCCGGCCGGCCGACTAGCTCGGTCAGCCGGCGCTCTATCGCCATGTGCACGTCCTCGTCGCCGGGCTCGATCACGAACGAGTTGTCCTCCACCTCGTCCCGCACCTGGGCCAGCCCACGTTCGATAGCGGCCAGATCGTCCGCGTCGATGATGCTCGAGCGCTCCAGCATGCGGGCGTGGGCAAACGACTGGTCGATGTCATACGGAGCCAGGCGGAAGTCGAAGCCCACAGACGTGTTCAGAGCGGCGAAGAGCGGATCCTGGGGCTCCGAGAAGCGGGACATGGCCCGCACAGGATATGTCCCAGCCGGACCGGGCATCGTGCCCGGTCCGGAAAATGCCCCAGCCGGACCGGGCATCGTGCCCGGTCCGGAAACGGTGGGCAGGCGATCCGTGGCCGGTGCTCGTAGCATGGCGTCCCGTGGCCGAGGCACCCAGCGTTCGCCGATATCGCGACGGCGACCAGGCCGAGGTGGTTCCCCTGCTCTACGCGAGCTCGGGCGGGATGTACGACCGCTTCGCCGGGACCCGCGGGCTCGCCGAGCGGACGATCGCCCGCGCGCTGGGCCGTGAGGGGACCACCGCCAGCGCCGACGTGGTGTGGGTGGCCGAGCTCGACGGCCGCCCGGCCGGTGCGATGGCGGCCATGCCCTACGACGAGTGGACGCCGCGGGCCCACCGCTTCCTGCGCACCACGCTGCGCAGCATCCCCGCGTGGCGCTGGTCCTCGGCGTTGTGGCTCTACCGCTCCAGCGGCCGAACGGCGCCCGAGCCGCCAAGGACCTCGCTGTACGTGGACTCCCTCGCCACGGCGCGAGAGCGACGCCGGCTCGGGGTCGCGCGGACGCTGCTCGAGGAGGCGGAGCGCCTGGCGCGGGCGTCGGGGCTTGCCCCCGTGGCGCTCGACACGTGGCAGGACAACCGCGCGGCGCGCGCGCTCTATCTCGATGCCGGCTTCGAGGAGGTGGCCTACACCCCGGCCACGCGTGTGGTGCCGGGCGGGGTGTCGCTGGTCAAGGAGCTGTCCGGCGGCGGCGGGGCAGGAGCGCAGCCCAACCGTTGATTGGGCGAGCACCGCACCAGGCTCCGGGGCAGGAGCGCAGCCCAACCGTTGATTGGGCGAGCACCGCACCAGGCTCTCAGGTGACCGCCGCCTCGCGGAGCACGGCCTTCAGGGTTGTCGCCACGCGATCGATCTGGCCCTCGGTCAGCTCGGGAAAGAACGGAAGGGCCAGCGATCGCCGGGCCATGTCCTCGCAGACGGGGAACTCGCCTTCGCGGTGGCCGAGGCGCTCGCGGTAGAAGCTCATCAGGTGGATGGCGGGCAGGTAGGGCTTGGAGTCGATACCCCGGGCCCGCAGCGCGCCGATGGTTTCGTCGCGGTCGATTCCGTCGGGCAGCTGGACTACGTAGACGAACCAGGAGCGGCGGTCGCCGTCGGCATCCGCGCACGGCAGCTCCAGCCCCTCGATGCCGGCCAGCGCCTCGTTGTATCTCGCGGCCGCGCGCGCCCGCGCCGCCAGCAACCCTCCCAGGCGCTCGAGCTGGGCGAGGCCCAGCGCTCAGGCCAGGCCCGAGAGCCTGTAGTTGAAGCCCAGCCGGTCGTGGTCGAGCCAGCCCATGTCGGGCGCCCGGCCCTGGTTTCGCTCGCTGTCCACGCGCGACTTGAAGCCCGCGTCGGAAGAGATCAGCGCGCCCCCCTCCCCCGTGGCCAGCTGCTTGTTGGGATAGAACCCGAAGGTGGCGAGGTTGCCGCGGGCCCCCACCTGCGTGCCGTCGGCGTGGACGGCGCCCAGTGCCTCGCAGGCATCCTCGACGATCCACAGGCCGCGGTCGGCAGCCAGCTTCTCGAAGCCGGGCATGTCGGCCGGATAGCCGAAGATGTGCACGGGCAGGAGGCCGGTGGTTCGCGATGTGATCGCGGCGGCGGCCGCATCCGGAGCGATATTGAGGGTGCGACGGTCGATGTCGCAGAACACCGGCCGGGCGTTCTCGTACATCACGCAGTTGGCCGAGGCCACAAAGGAGAAGGGCGAGGTGATCACCTCGTCTCCCTCCTCGATCCCGCTCGCGCGGACGGCGAGATGCAGGGCGGCGGTGCCGCTGGAGATCGCCGACACGTGCTCGGCGCCCACGAAGCGCCCCAGCTCGGCTTCGAACTGGGCCAGGCGCGGCCCCAGCGAGAGGTGTCGCGAGCGGAGCGTTTCGAGCAGCAGCTCCTCCTCGCGCGGGCCGATGTCCGGCCGGGCGAGGGGGATCGGGTCGTCGGATCCGGGCGGGGCAGGGATGCCCCGCCCGGCGGAGGAATCGGGCGGGGGGATGCCCCTTCCGGCGGAGGTGTCGGCGCCCGTCACGCGTCGGGGACCGGGGCGGGATCCCGGGCTCCGGGCCAGCGGGCAGGCAGCATGCCGGCCTCCAACGAGTCGACGAGCGCCTCCCAGCTGGCCTCGATCACGTTCTCGGACACGCCGATCGCGCCCCAGGTGTCGCGGCCGTCGCTGGCATCGAGCAGGACCCGGGTGACCGCGCCGGTCCCCTTCGTCTCGTCGAGGATCCTGACCTTGAAGTTCACGAGCTCGATGTCGCGCAGGTGGGGGTAGGTCTCGCCGATGGCCTCGCGCAGCGCCCTGTCCAGAGCGTGCACCGGACCGTTGCCCTCGGCATGGCGCACATAGCGCTCGCCTTGAACCCAGATCTTGATCGTCGCCTCAGTCTGTACCTTCCCGTCCTCGCGCTTCTCCACGATCAGCCGCCAGGACTCGAGCCGGAACAGCGGCTCATAGGCGCCTGCCTCGCGCCGGATCAGGAGGTCGAAGGAGCCATCGGCCGCTTCGAGGTGGTAGCCGCGGTGCTCCAGCTCCTTGACCCGCTCGGACACGTGCGCGGCGCCGTCGGGGCCGAGCTCCACGCCGGTCGTCTCGGCGCGGGCCTGGACGGTGCCGCGGCCCGAGAGCTCGGAGATCAGCAGCCGGCGGTCGGCTCCCACCTGCGAGGGCTCGATGTGCTCGAAGGTGCGCGCATCGCGGCTCACGCCGGCCACGTGCATCCCGCCCTTGTGGGCGAAGGCGTTGGCTCCGACGTAGGGCTGGTTGGCGTTCGGGGCCACGTTGCAGATCTCGTCGACCAGGTGGGCGGTCTCGGTCAGGTGCTCCAGCCGCGACGCCGCCACGCAGTCGTAGCCGAGCTTGAGCTGGACGTCGGCCAGGATCGTGACCAGGTTTGCGTTGCCACACCGCTCCCCGTAGCCGTTCATCGTGCCCTGGGCCATGCGGGCGCCCCGCTGGATCGCGGTCAGGCTGTTGGCCACTCCGACACCGGCGTCGTCGTGGGCGTGGATCCCGATCTGGACGTGCTCGCCCAGCTGGACGACGACGTCGCCCAGCGCCTCGCCGACCGCCGTGGGCAGCGTCGCCCCGTTTGTGTCGCACAGCGTCACGTTCTCGGCGCCCGCCTCGACGGCTGCGCGCAGGCAGCGGAGGCTGTAGCCGGGGTCCTCGGCGTAGGCGTCGAAGAAGTGCTCGGCGTCGTAGATGACCCGCTTGCCCTGGCTGCGGACGAAGGCGACCGAGTCGGCGATCATCCGTAGGTTCTCCTCCCGGTCGACCCGGGTGACCTTCTCGAGGTGCAGCGACCAGGTCTTGCCCACCAGGGTGCACACCGGGGCGAAGCAGTCGGCTAGGACCCTCAGGCCCTGGTCCTTCTCGGCCGCGGCCTCCCGCCGCCGGGTCATCCCGAATGCCGCGATCTCGGCGTTTGCGAAGTGCTCCCGCGACAGCAGATCGAACAGCGCCGCCTCCTTGGGGTTCGAGCTCGGAAAGCCGGCCTCGATGAAGTGGACTCCGAGCGAGTCGAGCGCGTGGGCCACGCGCACCTTTTCGCCGGCGGAGAGCGACATGCCCTCGCCCTGCATGCCGTCGCGGAGCGTCGTGTCGTAGAGGAGGACCTGGTCGGCCATGTGAGAAAACGCCTTTCGGGAGCTGCTGCGGTGAATCGTTACGGAGGCGGCGAGCCTGCGCGGCTAGCGCGCGTCCGTAATTCGCTGCCGCAATGCGCTCACGCCTTCGATGGTACCGGCACCACGTCCAGCCACTTGGCGTAGCGCTCCGAACGCCCGTGCAGGGCGTCGACGTAGGCCGCCTGCAGGGTGCGGGTGATCTCGCCGGGCGGGCCGATCTCGATGTCGTCGATCTCGCGGACGGGCACCAGCTCGGCGGCCGTGCCGACCAGGAACACCTCGTCGGCCAGCGTCAGCTCGGCTCGGGCGATGTCGCGCTCGACCACCTCGTGGCCCAGATCGCCGGCGATCTCGATGATCGACTTGCGCGAGATGCCGTCGAGGATGCTGGCCGTCTGAGGCGGGGTGGCGATTCGGCCGTCCTTGACCAGGAACACGTTCTCGCCCGAGCCCTCGCACACATGGCCCTTGTCGTCGAGCAGGATGGCCTCCTCGTAGCCGCCGCGCTTGGACTCGATCTTGGCCAGCACCGAGTTGAGGTACTGCCCGCTCGCCTTGGAGTGTGGGACAAGCGACTCGGGGCTGATACGCCGCCAGGAGGAGACCTTGGCCCGGATGCCGTTGCGGGCGGCCTCATCGCCCAGGTAGACGCCCCACTCCCAGGCCGCCACGCTGACCTCGACCGGGTTGTCCTCGGGGTCGAGGCCCATGGGGCCGTGACCGCGGTAGACCAGGGGACGGATATAGCAGGATCGCAGCCCATTGCGGGCGACCAGCTCGTGGGTGGCCTCCCGGATCTGCTCCCGCGTGAAGGGGAGATCCATGTAGTAGAGCTTGGCCGAGTCCTCCAGCCGCCGGAGATGGTCGTGGTGGCGGAAGATGGCGGGGCCGCGATCGGTGTCGTAGGCGCGGATACCCTCGAAGACCCCGGTCCCGTAGTGCAGCGCGTGCGTGAGCACGTGTACCGTCGCGTCCTCCCAGGTGACGAACTCCCCGTTGTGCCAGATGAGGTTCTCGGTGCTCACGTGCGTGCCCTCCCTTCTAGAGGTGCGAGAGGACGGCCCCGGTGGCGTCCTCGGTGGTGTGGGTGCCCCCCAGGTCGGCGGTGCGGATGCCTCCCTGCAGGGCCCGGTCGATGGCCGAATCTAGCGCAGCAGCGGCAACCTCAGAGCCGAGTCCGTGGCGCAGCATCAGGGCGACCGAGCCGAACATGGCCAGCGGGTTCGCCTTGCCGGTGCCCGCGATGTCCGGCGCCGAGCCGTGCACCGGCTCGAACAGGCCGGGCCCGCTTGTGCCCGAAGGGCCGGATGGCCCGCCGTGGGTGCTTGTGCCCGAAGGGCCGGATGGCCCGCCGTGGGTGCTTGTGCCCGAAGGGCCGGATGGCCCGCCGTGGGTGCTTGTGCCCGAAGGGCCGGCTGGCCCGCCGTGGGCGCTTCCCCCTATCGAGGCGCTGGGCAACATCCCCAGCGACCCGGTGAGCATCGCGGCCTCGTCGCTCAGGATGTCGCCGAACAGGTTCTCGGTGACGATCACGTCGAAGGACGAGGGCGCCGAGACCAGCTGCATGGCGGCGTTGTCCACCAGCAGGTGCTCGAGCGGCACGCCGGGGAACTCCTCTTCGTGCACGCGGGTGACCACCTCGCGCCACAGACGCGACGTTTCCAAGACATTGGCCTTGTCGACGCTGGTCACCTTGGTGCGCGCGGACTCGAAGGCGACGCGAGCTATCCGCTCCACCTCGCCCACGCTGTAGGCGCAGTCGTCGTGGGCGGTGTCGCCGTCGCGTCCGGACTCGCCGAAGTAGATCCCTCCGGTGAGCTCACGGACCACGAGCAGGTCGGTGCCCTGGACGCGCTCAGGCTTGAGCGGGCTCGCGTGCAGCAGCGCGGGGCTGGGCCGCACCGGGCGCAGGTTGGCGAACAGGCCGAGGCCCTCGCGCAGGCCCAGCAGCCCCTGCTCGTGACGTGGTGCCGAGGGGTCGGTGGTGTCCCACTTCGGACCCCCCACGGCAGCCAGCAGTACGGCGTCGGCACGCTTGCAGGCCGCGAGGGTCTCGTCGGTCAGGGCAGTCCCGTGGGCGTCAATCGAGGCGCCGCCCAGCAGCTGCTCCTCGTACTCGAACTCACCGAGCGCGTCCAGCACCCGAATGGCCGCAGCCATGATCTCCGGACCGATCCCGTCCCCGGGCAGGGTGATGATGCGCGCGGGCACGGGGGGAACCTATCGGGCCGGATCAGACATCGGGACCTCGCCGCGCCTGGATGTTGAGCCGCACGTAGCCCAGCTCGACGGGCTCCCCGCAGGCCTTCATGACGTCGTCTACGTAGCGGTCACGCAGCTCCGACGGCAGTGTCTCGAGGTGATGGCCAAGGCAGACGACCCGCATGTACGTGGCGGGCTCGGGTGGGATCACCGGCGAGGGCTCCAGCCAAGTCCGCACGTCCTCAAAGCCGGCCCGCGTCAGCCGCTTGGCGGTGGTCTCTGCGGAGGCGAAGTTCCAGGGTCCCTCCCAGCCCGCCAGGTAGGGGCGGTAGGGGTCGCGTTCCCCCACCTCGCGGGCCACGCGGTGGAAGTCCTCGATGTTGCCCTCCCCGCCACACTGG
>JBPCNQ010000237.1:0-3153 GCA_051001095.1 Thermoleophilaceae bacterium | reverse complement strand
GCTCCACCGGCTGCAGCCCTCGGCCGCCCTCTTGGTGACGGAGTTCGGCGCCGAGGCCAATCGCCGAGGACCGGTCCGGGAGAAGGGCACCTACGCGTTCCAGTCGAGCTACCTGCGCCGGCACGTGGCCGCGGCGGCGACGCGGCCGTACCTGAACGGCTCGGTCATCTGGGTGATGAGCGACTTCCGGGTGCACTCGGCGTGGACCGGCGGCAACCCCAAGCCGCAACCGTCGTACAACCAGAAGGGCATCATCGGCGCGGACGGGCGGCCCAAACCGGCCTACTTCGAGGTCAGGCGGCTCTTCAGGCGCTGAATCTCGCCTGGCGGAGAGAGCACCGCACGAGGCTCTCAGGCCACGGCCGGCAGCGAATCTAGCGCCACCTTTAAGTCGGCCACCGTCTGGAAGCCCAGCCCGAGCGCGTGGTCGTGGCGGTAGGCGACCTTGCCGTCCTCGTCCACGATGATCACCGCCCGCTTGGCCATGCCCAGGCGCGACTTGGCGTCATAGGTGGCGGCCACCGATAGGTCGGCGTCTGCCAGCAGGGAGACGTTGAGCTCGTGGTTCTTGGTGAAGCTCCTTCTTGGATTCCACGTCCTTGCCCCGAGATGCCCACGGCGGTCACGCCCAGGGCGCCGAAGGCCTCGGAGTTGTCGCGGTAGGAACAGAACCGCTTGGTGCAGACGGTGGTCTCATCGCCGGGGTAGAAGAGCAGCACGACCTTCTCGCCGCGGTACTCGGACAGGCGGAAGGTGCCGTGGGTGCCCTCCAACTCGAAGTCGGGCGCTTCTTCGCCTACTGCGGGGCTCCTGGTGATGGGGGAAGTCCGATCGTCGGGACGCTGAGCCTACCTCGGCCCCAGTGGGAGGAGCGCAGCCCGGCCGATGGTCGGGCGAGCACCGCACCGGCATCCTCACCCGTCGCGGTACAGCCCGTAGAGCAGCCCGCAGAGCAGCAGCGCCCCGCCCACGTAGCCCGCCTCGACCTGCAGGACGCGGTCGTCGAAGCCGGGCACGAGCAGGAAGCCGACGAACGCTGCCGCCGAGCCCAGCCAGCAAGCGCACGCCTGCCGCGCGCGGTCGCGGGCCAGCAGGGCCTGGTTGAGGGTGGCCGCGGCCAGGTAGAGGCCCATCCCGACCGAGATCAGCACCAGGCCGGCCCGGTCATAGCCGAAGTCGCCGCCGAACACGAGATCCATGACCAGCGGCCCGGCGACGGCCATCCCCAGCGCCACGACTCCGGCAAACCCGGCCACGGCGGTCAGCGTGACGTTCACGCTGCGCCGGAAGGGGTCGCTCTCTCCGCGGGCGCCCAGGCGCGTGAGGTGGGGCAGGATCGAGGTCTGCACGACCTGGAAGAGCTGGAGCGGCGCACGGGCGATCAGCAGCACGTTGAAGACGAACCCCGCCAGCGCCGTGCCTCCGTCGCCCTCGGAGGCCTTGATCAGCAGCGGCCCGGCGTTCAGGAACGTCTGCTCCGACAGCATGATCAGCAGCACCGCCACCGCGAAGCCCGTGCCGTGGGTCAAGGTGAACTGGGGCTCCCCGCCGGGCTCGCCGGCCGCCGCCTCGTCCAGCGCGCGGGCCTCGGCGGAGGCCTCCTCGTCGGAGAGGCGGCTCTCGACCGGGCGGCCCCGCAAGAGCGCGAGCGGAACCACGGCCAGCGACACGATCGGCGCCGCGGCCATGCCCAGCGCCACGACCGACTGGCCCTCGGCGATCCCGACGGCCACGGCCAGCGCGAACATCACGCGCGCCAGCGCCTCCATCAGCACCAGGCCCCCGTACAGGCCGAAGCGGCGCCGGCCGGCCAAGAAGCCGCGCGCGAAGTAGGAGACCGCGTAGGCCAGCACCGCGACGATCAGCACCCAATAGAGCGTCGAGGAGCCCTCGAACAGGTCGTCCTGGATCGGTCCCTTCAGAGCCACGGCCCCGACCACGAACACCACGCCCAGGGCCAGCTGGATCGTCGCGGCCACGCGCAGGTGTTCGCCGCCCGCCCGGTCGCGCGCCTCGCGCTCGGCGATCGTCCGCGAGAGCAGTTGCTCCACGGGCCGGTAGAGGACCGACACCGTGATGAACACGGCCGACCAGAGCAGCGTGATCCCGCCGTAGTCACTCTTGCTCAGCGAATGGCTGGCCAGCGAGAAGTAGCCGTAGGTGACCAGGCCGGTGGCCCCGATCCCGGCCGACAGGATCGCGGCTCCCTTCTGGTAGCCCCCGCCGGTGGGGTCAGCCATCTAGGCGGGAGGAGCGCAGCCCGGGCGCAGCGGAAGGAGCGCAGCCCGGCCACCGGCTGGGCGAGCACCGCACCGAGGGTGTCAACCGGGCGGGCACCGAACGAGGTTCACAGCCGCACGAGCAGCATGGTCCACGGAAACGGGGATCGTGCCTCCACGACCTCCCCGTGGCGACCCAGCAGGCTCGCGAACGAGCGCTTGGACCAGTGGTTCACGTGGCCGGGCGTGTTGCCCAGATCCCTCATGTAGGCGCCCCGGGCCAGGTTCAGCCCCCGCCACATCGGCTCCCGGGGGACCGACACGAGCAGGTGACGATCGGCCACCCGTGCCATCTCGGCCACCGTGGTCTCGGGATCGGGCACGTGCTCGAGCACCGCGATCGCCGCGGCCAGGTCGAACTCCCCGTCGCCGAATGGGAGGCTGGTGGCCTCCTCGGCGCGGTACTCGAGGTTGGGCTGCCGGCGCTTCTCCCACTCGGCCTTGAGTGCGGGGTCATCCAGGTCGATGCCCACGATCCGGCCGTCACCCAGGCGACCCGCCCACTTATGGGTGAGCACGCCCTCGCCGCAGCCCACGTCCAGGATGCTGAGCGGCGCGGCGCGGCCCCACAGCTCGTCCAGGGTGGCGTGGAATCGGGCCATCAGGCGCTTGACCACGGGGTTCTCGGACCCATACTTGTCGAAGGTGTTGCCGGTGGGGGCGGTGCCCGGATCGGTGGACCCGGGGGTGGCTACTCCCGAGCTCACAGCCGCACGCGCTCGCGCCCGCGCTGGGGCTCGGAGGGCGTGCCGGTGGCGGGTCCCGAGTCCGCGCCGGTCGTCGATCGCCCCTCCCGGTCGGCGGGCTCGTAGTGGGAGGGCTCCACCCCAAGGCTCAGCTCCACCCGGCGCACGCGCTCCAGTGTGCGCTGGGA
>JBPCNQ010000236.1:0-2764 GCA_051001095.1 Thermoleophilaceae bacterium | reverse complement strand
GGAGGTGAACTCCACGCCCTCGGCGGCCAGCTCCCTCTTGAGGTCCGTCCAGTTCTCCACGATGCCGTTCATCACCACGTGCACTCGGCCCGAGGCGTCGGCGTGGGGGTGGCAGTTCTCCTCGGTCACCCGGCCGTGGGTGGCCCAGCGGGTGTGGGCGATGCCCGAGAGAGCAGCCGGAGCGGCGCCGTTCACGCGTTCACGCAGGGCGGCCAACGGGCCAACGGCGCGGGTGGAGCAGGTCCCGCCGTCCTGGAGCAGGGTCATCCCGGCGGAGTCATAGCCGCGGTACTCGAGGGCCTGGAGGCCGGCCATGAGGATCTCCTGGCAGGGACGCGAGCCGGTGTATCCGATGATCCCGCACACGAGAGGGAAGAGAGGCTAGCTTCCGAGCTCCTCTTCGACCTTCGCCACCAGCCGCGCCGTCACCTCGTCGCACTCGGTCTGGTCCGGGGCCTCGACCATCACCCGGATCAGGGGTTCTGTTCCGCTCGCGCGGACGAGCACCCGGCCCCGGCCCTCGAGCCCGGAGGACTCGGCCTCGATCGCCTCGTGCACGCCCGTGGCCGCGTCCAGGCCGCCGCGCTCGGTCACGCGGACGTTCACCAGCCTCTGGGGGAGCTTGTGCATCGCCGTCCGCTGCGCCAGGTCCGAGCCGGCCAGAGCCTCCAGCGTCAGCAGCGCCGACGCCGTGCCGTCGCCCGAGGGCACGAAGCCGGTGTCGATGATGTGCCCCGACTGCTCGCCTCCCAGTCCCCAGCCGCGCTGGAGCAGCTCGGCCAGCACATGGCGGTCGCCCACCGGGGTCACGGCCACATCGACCCCCGCCTCGCGCATGGCCGTATGAAAGCCGTAGTTGGTCACGACCGTCACGACCACTCCGTCTCCGGGAAGGCGGCCGGATCCGCGCAGGTGCAGGGCGGCCAGCGCCAGCAGCTCGTCGCCGTCGACCACTCCGCCGTCGCGGTCGACCGCCAGCACGCGGTCGCCGTCGCCGTCGAAGGCAAAGCCGGCGTCGTATCCACCCGCGGCCACCTGGCCGGCCAGCGCGCCGATGTGGGTGGACCCCACGCCGTCGTTGATGTTGCGCCCGTCGGGCGCCACCGCGATGGCGTCCACATCGGCGCCCAGGCGCCGGAAGATCTCGGGGGCCACGCGGTAGGTGGCCCCGTGGGCACAGTCCAGCAGGATGCGGGTGTCGCTGAGGTCGAGGTCGCGAAAGCGCAGCTCCAGGTCGCGCAGGTAGTCCCCGGGGGCGCCGTGGAGCTCACGCACCCGGCCGACGTTCGTCACCCTCGCGGGCTTCAGGCCGGACACGATGGCCTCGATGCGGGCCTCGACGTCGTCGGAGACCTTCGTGCCCTGAGACCCGAAGAACTTGATGCCGTTGTCGCGGTAGGGGTTGTGCGACGCAGACACCACGGCGGCCAGGTCGAACCCGTGGCGGCGCACGGCCAGGGCCGCGCCGGGGGTCGGCAGGACGCCGCCCAGAAGAGCGTGGCCTCCGCCCGACGCCACGCCGGCGGCCAGCGAGGCCTCCAGCATCTCGCCCGACTCGCGCGTGTCGCGTACGATCAGCACCTGGGGCGCCTCGGCCGACGCGGTGGCCGCGGCGGCCCGGCCCAGTCCCAGCGCCAGCTCGGCGGTCAGGAACTCGCCCGCGACACCGCGGACTCCGTCGGTGCCGAAGAGAGCCTGGCGCGGTGCTCGCGGGATCGACGATCCCGCCGCGCTCCGTGCCCTTGGCGCCCCCAAGGGTGGCTAGCGCTTGGAGAACTGCGGGCGCTTGCGGGCCTTCTTGAGGCCGGCCTTCTTGCGTTCCTTCACGCGCGCGTCGCGCGTGAGGAAGCCGTGGCGCTTGAGCTCGATACGAAGGTTGGGATCGGCCTCGACCAGAGCGCGGGCGATGCCGTGGCGCAACGCGCCGGCCTGCGAGGAGACCCCTCCGCCGTGGATCTTGGCCACCACGTCCAAGCGGGCCTCCTGCCCGACCGTCTCGAGCGGACCGCGGCAGATTCGCTGGAGCGTGGGACGCGGGAAGAAGGTATCCAGCTCCTTGCCGTTGATGGTGTAGCTCCCGGTGCCGGGCTTGATGATCACGCGGGCCACGGCGCTCTTGCGCTTGCCGGTGGCCAGGTAGCGGGCGTCGGCGGCTAGGTCGATGATCGTCGTAGCGACCGGCTGTGGAGCCTCTTGGGCCTCGGTCGTGGCCTGGTCGCCGTCGGCGGGGGCGTCCGGATCGGCGTAGGGGTCGGCCTCGCGGGCGGTGGCGGCCTCGTCGAGCACGAGGTCGGGCTCGAGGTGGGCGCCGGGGATCACGTCGGGCTGGTCGCCCGAGCGCTGCGGGTTGCGCTCACGACGCTGCGGGCGGCCCTCGGCGGCCGGAGGCTCCTCGGCCGCCGGAGCCTCCTCGGCCGCCGGAGCCTCCTTGGCGGCCGGAGTCTCCTGATCGCCCGCTCCCCCGGCGGCCGCTTCGGACGCCTGGGGCTCGGGCGGAGCCTCGGACTCGGGGGCCGCGGGGGCGTCCACCTGGGCGGCCGCGTCCTCGTCGGGGCTCTCGGGGCGCTCGTCGTCTTCGATCATCGGGTGGTGTCTATCTCCAGTTGCGTGGGCTGCTGCGCCACGTGCGGATGCTCGGGGCCGGCGTAGACCTTGAGCTTGCGCAGCTGCTGGCGAGCGAGTCGGTTGCGGGGAAGCATGCCCTTTACGGCCTTGCGGATGACCTCCTCGGGCCGGCGCTCGAGCATGTCGTTGAGCGTCCGGG
>JBPCNQ010000235.1:0-3557 GCA_051001095.1 Thermoleophilaceae bacterium | reverse complement strand
GCGACGAGGAAGGCTCCCCGTGGGTCTGCAGCGAACCGCGGGCTGCGGAGAGCGCGATGCTGACCCCGCGGGCGAGGTCACCGCCGGAGGAGTGTCCGACGGAGAGCAACGCGCACAGCGACGCATCGAGAGACCCTTCTCGATCGAGCGCCGCCAGCAGCGCGGCGAGCTGCGGCACACACCGCCCGGCGGCCGCATGCCCGAGCAGGTCAGCGGAGACGAGCGCCGTTCGGCCGGGAGCCAACGACACCACTGTCTGCGCAACCGCGTCCGCCCTGACGGCCAGGGCCGGTGACGCACCGGCGATCGCACGGAGCGTCACTAGCGCACCGGCGATGATGTCGTCACCGGAGGGCGTGAGCCCCGGACCCAGGCCCAGCAGCCCGAGGACAGCGTGCTCCACGGCCACGATGTCGGCCGGGGCGAGCGCGTCGGCGAACCTCGAGACCGACGCAGACAAGTAGCTCGGCAGCGCCGGAACCGTGCTCGCGATCAGAGCCGCCAGCTCGCCGGCGCGGGTGCAGGCGCGCGCGCGTTGGGTGAACCGCGGCTGCCCCGGTGCCCACGTACCCGCCACGGCCACCTGCAGTTGGCCGGCGCGGATCCGACCCCCGCCCATGGTCGCGACCATGCCGGGCCGTACCGCAGCGAAGGGGGCCTGCCCACGGCGGGGAAGGATCACGACCGCATTAGGCACCCGGACCGCGTCGTGGGTCACCAGGGCGACCAGCGCCCCATCCGGGCCCCCTACCTGCAGATACGCCGCCCGAGTGGCCACGCCGACGACTCGCGCGGCCCGCACCGCTCCCTTCACGAGCGGCGCCACCGCCGTACTTGCGAGGCCGCATGCCGCAGATCCGGGGGCAGCGGGCCGCAAACACACGGCTATCCCTCCGGCGGCACGGGGAAGGCCCGAAGGGCGCCGATGAAGCAGTCCATGGACAGGTGCGTGATGCCGGCACCGATCTGACCGATCCCGGGCTCCCGGTGGGAGATCCCGGTCGTGATCGTTGGCTCGACGCCGGAGTCGGCCACCGCCCGAATGTCAATCCCGAGCGGGCTGCCGACGAAGTTCAGCGCCGGCAGCTGCAACTCACGGTGCCGACCGACCGTGATGGTGGCCATCTCTTCGCTGATCCGGATCGCGTCCGCCGGTGTGCCGCCCACGAACCCAACGATGGCTGGTGCGGCGGCGAGCGCGAAGCCGCCGAGCCCGTGGACCTCGGCGAACGCGCTGTCACCGATGTCGGGATTCGCGTCTTGCGGGCCGTAGCCGGGGAAGTAAAGACCGTCGATGACCGGGGCCGGAGCGATGAACCACTCGTCGCCTTCGCCACTGACCTGCATGCCGACGTCGACGCCGTTGCGGGCGTAGGCGGTGACGACGGTCGAGTGCTCGACGCCGTGTCCGGCGCGCGTCGCCAGCTTGCTCGCGGCCATGGAGAAGTTCAGGAACCAGTAGTCGTTGCCGCTGAGGAAGTCGAGGGCCTCGATCCCGCCGAGCTCTGCCTGGCGGGCGAGCGGGGCCGCGAGCTGGCGGCCGAGAACGGCGCTGGCCGCGTTGTTCCGGCTGTGGCACTCGTCGCCCATCTGCAGGGCCTGGGCGATGACCGACTTCAGGTTGATCGGATCGCGCATCGAGCGGACCGCAGCCTGCAGGCTGGGGCCCAGGCGCGTCCCCATCCAGCGCAGGCGCTCCATCACGTCATCGCCCAGGGCGCCGTATCGCAGGCACCTGCCGCGGCCCTCGTTCAGATTGGAGTACGCGCGGGCGCCCGTGCTCGCATCCTCCACGACAAGCACCGGCTGAGACGCCGAGATGATGCCGGCCATCGGGCCGACGGCGTTGTAAGAGTGGCACGGGGCAAACCCGATCTCCCCCGACGCGGCCAGTGCCTCGGCCCGCTCGGGCGTATCGGCCCACTCCTCGAGCATCGCCGCGCCGATCACCGCAGCCCGCATCGGCCCGCACATCCGCTCCCACTCGATCGGTGGGCCGGCGTGCAGGAGGACCCGGTCCGCCAGTACGGGCAGCACCTCACGGGCCGGGCGGACGTCGACCAGGAGCGGCTGGGCGGCCAGGATGCGCTCCAGCGCCTCGTGGTTGGCCGCCTCGATGGCAGGGTGGGCTACCAGCCGGGCTAGCTTGCGGCCCAACTCCTCGTCGCCCTGCACGGGAGGCCGCCAATCCAGCGTCACCGCCTCGGCTCCGGTGCCCTGCAAGGGCAGCGCGAACGCCTCCAGTCCGACATTCACCACCCGCACCGGGTCAGTGAACATCTCCGTGAGCGTGCTCATGATGCGGCTCCTAGCTTGGCAGTGGTCAACAATTCTGCGACGAGCAGGGCGGCGTGCGTACTGCTCTCGGCCAGGACCGCACCCGCATCGGCCAGCTTCTGCTTCTGCGCCGCGAGCCCCTGGCTGTCGCCCGCCGTGCCCACGACGAAGGCCACCACCACCGGGCCGTGCGACCGGCCGGTGGCCTCGGCGACGGCCGGTGCGAGATCACCCGCGGGATCAGGTGCCGCGCCGTAGCCGAGCACGACGTCGAGCAGGATCACCGCGGTGGTGGGGTCCTCCGCGGCGGCGGAGATGAACTCCAGCCGCGCGGTGGGGTCGATCATCGGGTGGGGGCGCCCCACCGTAAACTGGTCGTCGCCGAGGTCGAGCACCAGATGCTGCTCGGGCAGCGCCGGCGGCGTGCCCGGCACGTACCGGTCGACCGATCCGGCGATCTCCCCGAGCCGTGGCTCGAGTAGGAGATTGGCCTCGTAGGCGAAGGTGCCGCCCGCGAGCAGGGCGCGCAGCAGCCAGCGTCCGCGGCCAACCTCGGACATCCGGTCCGCGGCGTCGACGCCGCGGACCGGCTCGGTGTCTCCCTGGCGACCGGAAGCGAGCCGCACCGCCTCCTTGGCGGCCTCCTCCAGAGTGGGGACGACCGCCATCTCCGCAGCGCCATCGGGCCGCTTCAAGGAGGCCCCCAAGAAGTTCACGACCACCGGCTTGCCGGTCCCTGCCGCCCGCTTCAACACCAGCTCCGCGACGGAAGCGGCTGGCGGCTTGGAGATCAGGACGATCACGTCGGTGCCGGGATCGGCGGCCAGTGCATCGAGCGCGGTGAGCATCGAGACGGCGCCCACCTCTTCGTACAGATCATGACTGCCCACCCCGATGACCTGGCTGACCCCCGCCCCCCAGGCATCGATGAGCGACGACACCTGCTGCAGCCCCGTCCCCGAGGCACCGATCAGGCCGATCCGCCCACGGCGGACCTCGTTGGCGAAGCCCAGCGGAGCGCCGTTCAGGATCGTCGTCCCGCAGTCTGGGCCCATCACCAACAGGCCCCGGGGACGGGCGTACTGCTTGAGCGCCACCTCGTGCTCAAGCGGGACATTGTCGCTGAAGAGGAAGACGTGGAGGCCGAGGCGCAGCGCCTTCATCGCCTCGGCAGCGGCGTACCGCCCGGGAGTGGAGATCAGGGCGAGGTTGGCCCCGTCGGCCGCCCGGGCGATCGTGCGCGGACGGATCGGCGCCGTCTCCCCGCCCGTGGTCCCCGA